>NZ_JWGX01000008.1:0-175508 GCF_000813075.1 Shewanella sp. ECSMB14102 | reverse complement strand
CATTAAGCCTAAGAAAAATGCCGTTCACACTAAGTGAACGGCATTAGCCCTTCGGGGCTGCTTTTTTGTGGCAAAAGAGCAGGGCAGCCATGTGGCTTTGAGTGATTTTTAATCAATTAATTCTACCGACACTTGAAATACTTTTGCCCGACCTTATCTATTGAGTGTCGGCAGGGAAAGTGCCTTGACCGATAAATTAAAGGCCGTGCCATTGGGCGGCCAGTGAAACCTAGGGTGCGATGATTCGGCCCGACACTACATATTGCTTAATCTATGAGGATATGACTATGCGTAACTATGATTTGACTCCCCTTTACCGCAGCGCTATCGGTTTTGATCGTTTGGCCCGTTTGGCCGAACATGCCGCCGCCAACAATGGCAATGCCGGTTACCCTCCATACAATATCGAACTCCTGGGTGAGAACCGTTACCGGATCACCATGGCGGTTGCAGGCTTTGCCATGGATGAGCTGGAGATCACCAGCGAGGGTGAAAAGCTGTTGGTGAAAGGCACCAAGGGCGAACAGGCCCCGGAGCGTAAATACCTGTATCAGGGCATTGCCGAGCGCGGTTTTGAACGTACCTTCCAGTTGGCCGATTATGTGACCGTCGAAGGCGCCCATCTGGAACACGGTCTGCTCAATATAGATTTGGTGCGTGAGATCCCTGAAGCCATGAAACCGCGCAAAATTGAGATAGGCTCAGGTAACCGCTTGATAGAAGAAACTCAGGCCTGAAACAGCGCCGATAAGCTAAGTCCCGGCTTGTAAAGCCGGCCGCTAAAGCAAAAAAGCCAGTCTGATACAGACTGGCTTTTTGTATTCAGGGTTATCACTCCCCAAGGCAGTGCTTAGAGTACCATGGCGGCAATCCAGCCGAAGATCAGCAGCGGGATATTGTAGTGAATAAAGGTTGGGATCACGCTATCGCGGATATGGTCGTGCTGACCATCGGCATTCAGGCCGGCGGTGGGGCCGAGGGTTGAGTCCGATGCCGGTGAGCCGGCATCCCCAAGCGCCGCGGCGGTGCCGACCAGGGCGATAACCGCAGGCACAGAGAAACCAAAGTTCAGCGCCAGTGGCACATAGATGGTGGCAATAATGGGGATGGTCGAGAAAGATGAGCCAATACCCATGGTGATCAACAGGCCCACCACCAGCATCAATAGTGCGCCCAGGCCCTTGTTGTCACCAATCAACTCACCTATGGCACTCACCAGAGTCAGTACTTCACCGGTTTGTTTGACCACGGCGGCGAAACCGGCGGCGGCTATCATGATAAAGCCTATGTTGGCCATCATGCGCACACCTTGGTTAAAGATATCTTCATCGGCCACATGTTTGAGCGCGCCGCTGAATGAGAAGATCATAAAGCCGACCAGCGCGCCGAAGATCATCGAATCTGTCTGCAGCTGCACCAGCAGAGTCGCTAGAATAGCCAGCACGGCAATGAAGATGTTGCGCTTGCTGAGGCCGGTTTCCGGTTCGGCGGCGAGGATCTGCTCTTCCCGGTATTCTCTTGGCTTGCGATAGCTGATAAACACGGCCGTCAGCAGCCCGGTCAACATACCGGCGGCCGGGATGAGCATGGCTTGGGGAATGTCCCCGGATTGAGCCTCTAAGCCGTTGGACTGTAGGTTTGCCAGTAGTATGTCGTTTAGAAATATGCCGCCAAAGCCAACCGGTAACACCATATAAGTGGTGACCAGACCGAAAGTGATAACACAGGCAACCAAACGCCTGTCCAGCTTGAGTTTGGACATCAGATGCAAGAGGGGCGGCACCAGAATGGGGATAAAGGCGATATGGATAGGCAGAATATTTTGTGAGCTGATAGCCATGGCCAGCAGCGACAGCAGCAACAGGCTGCGAACCCACTTGAGGTTTTGACTATTGGGATCCTTGCCAAGAGCCTTGATCACTGTAGTGGAAATCAAAGTGGTCAGCCCGGAATGTGACAGGGCCACGGCAAAGGCGCCGAGCAGGGCATAACTCAGGGCTATCTGGGCACCACCGCCCAGGCCGGTATTGAATGCCTCTATGGTCTGGTGGATGTCCAGTCCTCCCATCAAGCCGGCGACCAGGGCGCTGATCGTCAAGGCGATCACCACATTGACCCGGGCCAGGCTGAGAGCGAGCATCAGACAGACGGCAATCACAACTGCGTTCATAGTAAAGTCTTATTCGCTAAACAAAGGGGCTATTTTTGACTGGGGGGGCTTGGATGTCCAGCTGCAATCAGTGTTTGCGGCAAAAAAACTGCCTTTGTGAACTGGATCCTGAGGTTATTGAATCGCTTTGTGAGCCAGGTTGTTGCCGTGACCGCACACTTGCCGATTTCTTATCCAGACAAGCCTTAAATTGGGGCAAAAGCGTGATATTGATCCTAAATAGGTTGTCAGGTGCATGGCACCTCTTATAATGGCCTGTAGTTAAAACGGATTCTGTTTTATTCACAGCTCAATCCATAGATGGAGGTATAAAATGAGCGTATTAGTAGGCCGTCCGGCTCCGGACTTTACTGCAGCAGCTGTTCTGGGTTCTGGCGAAATTGTTGACAGCTTCAACCTGACTGCAGCAATCAAAGGCAAGCCTGCGGTAGTGTTCTTCTACCCACTGGATTTCACCTTCGTGTGCCCATCTGAGCTGATCGCTTTCGATCACCGCATGGAAGAGTTCAAGAAGCGTGGCGTTGAAGTGATCGGTGTTTCTATCGATTCTCAGTTTACTCACAATGCATGGCGTAACACCCCAGTGGAAAAAGGCGGTATCGGCCAGGTTCAATACACTCTGGTAGCCGACGTTCGCCACGACATCTGCAAGGCTTACGACGTTGAACACCCAGAAGCCGGTGTGGCTTTCCGCGGTTCTTTCCTGATCGACAAAGAAGGTATGGTGCGTCACCAGGTCGTTAACGATCTGCCTCTTGGTCGTAACGTCGATGAAATGCTGCGTATGATCGACGCGCTGCAATTCCACGAAGAGCACGGTGAAGTTTGCCCGGCAGGTTGGGAAAAAGGCAAGAAAGGCATGAAAGACAGCCCAGACGGTGTTGCTGCCTATCTGTCTGAGAATGCTGAAGAACTGTAATATAGTTTAAGTCTGCATCTGCAAAAGCAGTCTTAAAGTACAATGCCGTTCAGTTATGCTGAGCGGCATTTTTTATCTCGATTGATTACCTGTGTTGGTTCATTTGGAATGTTATTCGTGGACGGGCGTTCCATTCAACTTAAACGGTTTGACGAGCTGTGGCCGATGCCAGAATGGCAATACTGTCGGCTAATGGATATAGATTATCCATGGATACGATAGTTTCTGAGTGAGGCTTTGATAACAGCTTCCTCTATTAAGCTCGGTTTGCCCATGCATGTCTTGGTTAATTCATTCAATATTAAAGCGCTTTACCCTTGATAAGTTTGCGCATCCACATCCGGTTGGGATTAAGGCGCTGCAGCAGCGTACTGCCTACCGGCAAGGGTTGATGACAAAGCTCTGATGCCAGAATTTCCGCCGCCAATGGACCTGTGCTGAGGCCGCGTGAGCCCAAACCACCAAGAATATAAAGACCGGGATGCACAGGCGCCAGTGTCTGTTGCCAGTAGCGGGCACTCTCGGGGGTGTGCTGATGTTGCTGATAAGCCTGCATTAGTGCACTGACATCCGGTGCTTGCCCCAACATGGGAAAGTGATCCCGGGTGACCATACGCACCCCTACTCTGGCATCTTGTCCCATCACCAGCCCCCGGTGCCAGTCGGCATCCGGATAACTCATGGCGATTTTTTGCAGGTTTTCTCTCTGCTCGGCGTCGCTGTAGGCCAACTGCTCGGGATCTTTGATATAACTGGCTCCCAGGCAATGAATCCCCTCCCAGGCCGGAGTGAGGTATCCCTTGGCGCACAGCACTGCCTTAAGCGCTCCCAACCCGCCTTGGGTTGCAACTTCACTGACCTGGCCGCGAAAAGGTGAGGCGGGTAGGGCCGAAGTTTGTGGCAGCGCCGTCAGCGAAGCGCCGCTTGCCAACACCAGCTTCTTGAATGGCCCAAAGCGGCGACCATCGGCAGCACTTAACCACCAGAGGTGATCCTCTCTTGAAATCGCCTTGATATGGGTTCGGGGTTGAAAGTCACAGTAACTCGAGTCGACGGCGTATTGGATGGCGGCGCGGCACAGGGCTCTGGGGCAGACCCAGCCACCCAGAGGGTAAAAAAGGCCATCTTCTTCTATATCCAATCCCGCAAGCTCAGTAGCCTCAAAGCTGTCGACCCGGCGCAGAATATCCGGGTGCCAGTTTTGGCCCTCGGCAATCTTATCCAGGCGGGCGCGGCTTCGCTCATCATAGCCAGTGTGTAACACACCGCAAAAGTCATGGGCGATATCGAACCCGGCGGCAGTCAGGGCGGTTATCCGCCGTCGACTGAAGAGAAAACCTTGTTGGAACAGGGTGTTGAGCTCTGATGTTTCCGGCGTCAACAGCGGGTATAGTGCACCTTGTCGGTTGCCGCTGGCACTTTCACCCGCGTTATCCTCGCTGCAAAATACCTGGCTGGCTTGTTGGCGCTCTGCCAATGACAATGCCAGCTGACTGCCGGCCACACCGGCGCCAATAATGGCAATAGATTCATCATCTGCAAGCATGGGCTCCCGGTAGAGCGGCCAGGGCGCCAGTCTGGCATTGCTTTGGCGCCGCAAGGCAAGGCGTTCTGCCTTGGCGATGGGCTCGAGCTCAGTTTGTTGAGTCAAAAGCAGTGCTGCCGGCCCGTTAAAATCTACTATATTGAGCCCGCTATTGACCACAATAGAGGCAAGAGCGCTTCTCTTACTTGGCAGGCAAAGCAAGGAGGCGTAGTCTTTAGCCAAGCGCGCCATCTGCCAGACCGCTGCCTGAGAGGGTAAGGACTCTGCAAGCCAGAGCCAGTTGTCTATCCAGCCGTTATGGTTTACCCCTGGCAACTCTTTGAGCAAGGTGGCGTCAAATTCAAGGTAGAGATCCAGTGTCAACCTGCCACTATCGAGCACAAAACGTTGGCAGCCGGGGATTGCCAGAGGTTTACCTGCCTGCAGCTCGGCAAGAAGCGCCATTACTGCGCTTGTTTGATGTTCGGCGAATGCCGTAGCTTCGGTGGTCTGCCATAATGGCAGTTTGCTTTGCAGGACCTTGAGCGATTCTGCCCGGGAATCTTTATCGGCGGCAAACAGCAAGAGTTGTAACACAAGCTTGGGATAATTCTGTCGTAGTTGGCTCCAGAGTTGCAGCAGCGGCAACAGGGCTTCACTGCCTACCGCCGCCAGACAAATTTGCCGCCCGAAGGGCTTGTCACCGAAACGGATTTGTTGGTAGGGCGCAAGAGTCGCCGTCGGGGCTTGTGTTGTTTCCACAGATGTGGGATTTTGACTGCAAGTTTGCGTATTTTCACTGCCGGATGGCCGAAGTTGTTCCTGTTTCACGGGCAATTTTTTACTCTGGAGGCCTTGTTCGGCATTATTTTACCCAAGTTTACGGAAAGCTGACCACTTAAATGCTGTAAAACGGCTAACATGGCGTCAGCAAAAGTAGGTACTGAATTGTACGGAATGGATAGTAAAACATGAAAAGAGTCGTGATCACCGGAATTGGCGTTGTATCAAGTATCGGTAATAACAAACAAGAAGTGACAGAATCTCTCAAGGCTGGCCGCAGTGGTATCACCCACTCAGATCAGTTTGAGGAGATGCAGCTGCGCAGTCATGTCTGGGGCGACATCAAACTCAATCCCGCCGAGCATATCGATCGCAAGGCGTTGCGTTTTATGGGGGATGCCGCAGCCTACGCCTATTTGGCTATGCAGCAAGCTATTGAAGACAGCAGTCTGACCGAAGAGCAGTATTCAGATCCTCGTGTAGGTCTCATTGTTGGTACCGGTGGCGCTTCGTCTTCCAACCAGGTTCAGGCGGCTGACACCCTGCGTGCTAAAGGCGTCAAGCGCGTGGGTCCTTATATTGTGCCGCGGATAATGTCTTCTACTGCCAGTGCCTGTCTGGCGACGCCCTTCAAAATCAAAGGGATGAATTACTCCATCAGCTCAGCCTGTGCCACCAGTGCGCATTGTATCGGCCATGCGGTGGAACTGATCCAGATGGGTAAACAGGATATGGTCTTTGCCGGCGGCGCTGAAGAGATCGATTGGACCCTGACCATGGGCTTTGACGCTATGGGCGCCTTGTCGACCAAGTATAACGACACACCGGAAAAGGCTTCCCGCACCTATGATGCCGACCGTGATGGCTTTGTTATCTCTGGCGGCGGCGGCATAGTGATTGTCGAGGAGCTGGAGCACGCGCTGGCCCGCGGCGCCAAGATTTATGCTGAAGTCATAGGTTATGGCGCTTCATCTGACGGTTATGACATGGTAGCCCCAAGCGGCGAAGGTGCGGTGCGTTGCATGAAGATGGCGCTGGAGTCAGTAGATACACCTATCGATTACGTTAACACTCACGGCACTTCTACCCCTGTCGGTGATGTGCGAGAGCTGGAAGCCCTGCTTGAAGTCTTCGACGGCCAGATGCCGGCGATTGCCTCAACCAAGTCACTGACAGGCCACGCCCTGGGCGCAGCCGGTGTTCATGAGGCTATATACAGCTTGTTGATGCTCGAACAAGGTTTTATCGCGCCATCAATCAATATCGACAACCTGGACGAGGCCGCAGAAGGTATGCCAATTGTGCGTGAATACCGCGACGCCGAGCTCAACACTGTTATGAGCAATAGCTTCGGTTTCGGTGGCACCAACGCTACCCTGGTGATGCGTAAATACAAGTAAACGCCTTGTTTCACTGAATCAAGAAGGAAGCCAAATGGCTTCCTTCTTTGCTTATGAGCTGACACAGAACTTGTTAGTAGCTTCCGCAAATGTGCGCCGGACTCAGACAAGCATCTAGCTCGCTGATAGAATAGCGGTTTAATCCACAACAGAGCAGGAAAGTCGATGAAGTTGGTGGTTGATGAAAACATGCCCTATGTGCAGCCCTTGTTTGCCGAGCTGGGGGAGATAGTAGCCGTCGATGGCCGTCATCTGGATGCGGCCACAGTAGCCGACGCCGATGTTTTGCTGGTGCGCTCGGTCACCAAGGTCAATGAGGCACTGCTGGCAGGCGCACATAAACTTAAGTTTGTCGGCAGTGCCACCATAGGGACAGATCATGTGGACAAGGCTTATCTGGCGTCCCGCAACATCCCCTTTTTCAACGCACCCGGATGCAATGCCATCGCGGTTGGCGAGTATGCTTTTATCGCCATGTTGGAGCTGGCCAACAGATTTGACACTCAGCTTAAGGGCAAAACCGTTGGCATAGTCGGTGCCGGTAACACAGGCTCGGCACTGGCGCGCTGCCTGGAGGCATACGGAGTTAATACCTTGCTCTGCGATCCCTTACTGGCCAAGGCCGGTGACAGCCGCCGCTTTGTTAGCCTGGATGAACTGATTGCCGGTGCCGATATCATTAGTCTGCACGTACCTCTGACCCGAGATGGCGAGCATCCTACTTGGTATCTGTTTGACGAGCAGCGACTGGAAACGCTGAAACCCGGCTGCTGGTTGCTTAACTGTTGCCGCGGTGAAGTGATAGATAATCACGCGCTGATCCGGGTCAAGGCCAAGCGACCGGATCTCAAGTTAGTGCTGGATGTTTGGCAAGGGGAGCCTAATCCCATGCTGGAGCTGGTGCCTCTGGTGGAGTTTGCTACACCGCATATTGCCGGTTACAGCCTGGAGGGCAAGGCCCGGGGCACTTTCATGTTATATCAGTCCTTGATGGCGATACTCAACCGCCCGGCGGACAAGTCACTTGGGGCGTTATTGCCTGAGCGTTGGAGCTCCCGGCTCGATATCAGTAGTTCGCCCGATGAAAAGGCATTATTGTCCTTGTGCCGATTTATTTATGATCTGCGTGATGACGATGAAAAATTCCGGAAAATGCTGAAAAACCCCACAGGTTTTGATGACATGAGAAAAAATCACCGCCATAGGCGAGAATTCAGTGCTTTGACTCTTTCAAATGTCGGCGGTTCTGGGGTAGATTGGTTGTCTCATTTAGGTTTTTCAGGAGTCGGTCTGTAAATGTCGCAGGAATTTAACGTTGTCGTATTGGGTGCTTCAGGAGCCGTGGGTCAAACCATGATAGAAATCCTCGAGGAGCGTAACTTCCCGGTGGCGAATCTGTTTCCACTGGCCAGTAGTCGCAGCGCCGGTGAAACCGTGAGTTTTCACGGTAAACAGGTGGAGATCCTCGATGTAGAAAGCTTCGACTGGACTCAGGCGCAGATAGGCTTCTTCTCTGCCGGCGGTGACGTCTCGGCGAAATGGGCGCCAATTGCGGCCGATGCAGGTTGTGTGGTGATAGATAACACCTCTCACTTCCGTTACGACCTGGATATTCCATTGGTTATTCCAGAGGTCAATCCACAGGCGATTGCCGACTTCCGTAACCGTAATATTATTGCCAACCCCAACTGCTCGACGATTCAGATGTTGGTGGCGCTCAAGCCAATCTATGATGCTTTTGGGATCAGCCGTATCAATGTGGCCACGTATCAGTCGGTTTCCGGTACAGGTAAAAAGGCGATTGAAGAGCTGGCGGGTCAATCTGCAAAGTTGTTGCAAGGCTTGCCTTCAGAACCCAAGGTTTATGATAAGCAGATAGCTTTCAACGTGTTGCCGCACATAGACAGGTTTATGGAAAATGGCTACACCAAAGAAGAGATGAAGATGGTTTGGGAGACCCATAAGATCCTCGGCGACAGCGAAGTTCTGGTGAACCCTACTGCGGTGCGGGTCCCTGTGTTCTATGGACACTCGGAAGCGATTCACATCGAGACGCTGCAGCCGGTTGATGCTGCCGAAGTCAAGGCAGTGTTGCGGGATGCCGAAGGCGTGGTGCTGTTTGAAGATGATGACGATTATCCGACAGCTGTTACTGAAGGCGCCGGTAGTGATCCTGTGTATGTCGGCCGGGTGCGCAAGGATATCTCCCACGATCTGGGTATAGATCTTTGGGTGGTCTCTGACAATATCCGTAAGGGTGCGGCGCTCAACAGTGTACAGATAGGTGAGATCCTGATCCGCGATTATCTCTAAGGAAGGTGCGAGTCAGTCCCACGAGGGCTCTGCCTGTGCTTTCAGACTTACATGCAAGGCTGGAAGCACTTTTCCTAAACGCTTTGTTTCTGTTGAAAAAGCCTGCAGTTTGCAGGCTTTTTTTGTTTTGCAAATGTGAACAGTAGCAGGGCGGACATTTCTGGTTTATAGTAATCTCAATAAATACAAATGCCTAAAGCCAGTCGTCAGCCGGCGAAACCAGCGCTTGAAAGGGAAGAATGGATGAACTTTCGCACTTCATATCTTGTTGGCCTGATGGCCGCTTTTTTTGCCCTGAACCCAAGTAGTCTTATAGAACCCGCCCATGCAGAAGGCCTGAAAATTACCGGTCCCGACGGTCAAGTGCGCCAGCAGGTGCGCCAGTATGGCCCGACGACAACATCGGACACCTTTTGGAGTATTGCCCAGAAAGTCAGACCGGATCCCAGTGTCAGTATCTATCAGGTCATGGCCGCGATTTTTGAAGCCAACCCGCACGCTTTCTCATCCAATAACTACAACAGCCTCGAACGGGGCATGATACTGCTTATCCCTTCCAAGGAGGTGATGCAGGCTATTCCTTTGAGTATGGCCAGAGCTCGCGCCGAACAGGATGATAAGCGCTGGTCTTCCGGTAAGCCGCTAAAAGCAGATAATGGCAAAACTGAAACCGCTAAAGCCCCAGAGCGTTCAAGCCAAGCCGTAAAAGAGCCAACGACGGCCACCCAACCTCAACCGGCGACGCAGCTATCCAAGGTGAGTACAAGTGTCAAGGATAACAGTGAGCAGCCCAAAGTCAGTGAGTCATCCACTGAACCCACTCAAGTGGCTTCTACTAAATCCTCAAATACAGTAACAGAAGCAACCCAAGAAACGGCAGACGATAACAGCATTGAAGCATTGCAGAGCCGCAACCTGAGTCTGACCGATGAGCTGGGGCGTGCTCAGGATCAACTCTTGGTGGCCAATACGGATAACCAAGGGCTGCAGGCGCAAATTGATGAGCTGAATCAGCGTCTATCGGTATTGGAAGAGTCACTACAGGCCAGTAAAAAACAGGAACAGCAACTCAAGGCCGAAAATGCTGATCTCAAACAGCAGCTTCAAGTCGCCAATGCTACGGCGAATGAGCCGGACGACCTCTGGCGCAGTTTGATGGATAACCCATTATTGTTGGTGCTGGCTGCCGCAGTACCCGCGGTATTGTTGTTGTTGCTGCTGTGGAGCATGTTGCGCCGCAAGCGTAAGCAGGCTAATGGTCAAGCGCCACAGACAGATGCTGCCCCAATGGCAGCCGCAGCTGTTGCCGGCGCGGCCACGGCCGAGATGGCAAACGCCAACGATGAACTGGCCGTGCGTCTGGACGATGATCCGGACGATTCCATTGATTCATTGCTGGATGTCGACAGCTCAGCGCTGCAGCCTGAGCCGGAAGTTGAGAGTGACAACGAGCAGATGGATATGGCGCAGGAGATGTTCATCGACTCAGGCGAAGGGGATACCAGCCAAGAGGCTGAAGATGAAGGTCAGTCGCTCGATGATCTCTGGGCTGAAGCTATGGGTGAACAAGAGGCCGGTGAGCAGGAAGATGCTGGCGAGGAAGACTTGGACTCATTGCTGGCTGGCTTGGACGATACCGATAAACAGGAAGTTATTCCTGAAGATTGGCAGGCCGAAAGTGTTCCAGCATCAGAGCCTGATCTGAGTGAAACCCTACCGGAAGATGTGACTGCTGCTTTTGAACAGGGTTTTAGCCAAGAACTCGATCAAGAGTTTGCTTTTGAACAAGACAAAGAGGTGATTTCAGAGAGAGAAGCGAAGGCAGAGCTGGATGAAGATCTCAGTGCCGCTATCGCCGCCGAATTGGCCGAAGATGAGCAGGCTGACGAGACTCTGGATGAGACACAGGAAGCCGATATCGATGCGCTGCTGGCCGGGTTTGACGTCAAAGAAGACACAGAACCTCAAATTGAAGCCAGTGCTCAAGTTGAAGACGATAGTAGGGCTGAAGCCGAGGAAGATCTCAGTGCTGCCATAGCCGCCGAGCTGGATGAGGATGACTCAACTGGTACCGAGCTGGGCGAAGAAGCGGACATAGATGCTTTGCTCGCAGGATTCGACTCGCCGGTAGAACTGAATTCTGAAGAGGAAGACTTAAGCGACGTTATCGCCGCCGAGCTTGAAGATGACAAGGTTGCCGTAGACTCCAGCGATACAGAGGCAGACATAGATGCCTTGCTGGCAGGTTTCGATGACTTGGACGAAGCTGTCGAGACTCAAGCAGCAGAGCCGGTTCAAGCTGAGGAAGAGAGTGAAGATCTGGACGCCTTGTTGGCAGGGCTTGCGGATGATGTTGTTGCGCTAGACAACCCTGATGAGGCAATCGCTGAAACAGACGAGGAAGATAGCTCAGAGGTTGAGTCTGATGATGCCACTGAGCGCAGCGATGCCGAATTGGATACCATGCTGGCAGGCTTGTCGCAGGCTGAGGACTTGGACGAGCCTAAGAAGCCTGATGAAACCGATATTTTGGCCGATGAGAGCAGGGATAGCGATAACGAGCTGCAAAGCGGTCAACGCAGCGACAAGGATTCCGGCTTCTTCGACGATCTCAAGGCCGGCGGCAAAAGCCATGATCCCCATATGCTTGAGTGGGAGCCCTCCGCACCCAAAGAGCCCTTGGTTGAGGAAGAGCCTTCAGCGAAAAAAGAGCCCTCGGCGCAAGAAGAGCAACAGCCTACAGCCATAGAAGAGCTCTTGACTCAAGAGGAGCTCTCAAGCCAGGAACAGGCTGTTGAAGTTGAAGACAGCCTAACAGATACCGAGCAGGCTCTGGATATCGGCCTGGCCCAGGATAGTGACGACAGTGATAAGAGTCTGAGCGACGATGATCTGTTGGCCGCTTTCTCTGAAAACGTTGTCAACGAAGCCGAGGTGGATGAAGAATTCAGTCTTGAACTGGATGATGATGACTCGCTGGATCTCGAAGATCATAAACTGACAGTGGATGAAGCGCTGGCAGCCCTCGATGCCAAAGCAAAAGGCAAGGTCGCTTCCAGCATGGTGCCGGAGCACGATCTCAGCGCCTTCCAGAAGGAAAACGGATTTATCGATATTGAGCGCCTGCTCAGTGAAGCCGATGAAGGCAACAGTGATACCGACCCCTACAAGGAACTGGACGTGGATATGGGCGAACTCGATTCCCTCGTTGGCGCCGCCGCTATGGTCGACGTCGATGATGAGGAAAACTCTGTCAACGCCAAGCTGGACTTGGCGCGGGCCTATATCGAAATCGATGACAAAGACAGCGCCAAGGCATTGCTTAAAGAGGTGGAGCTGGACGGCAACGCCCGCCAGCAAGAGGAAGCCGCAGCCCTGATAAAAACCTTGGGCTAGAGCTCAGTCAATACTCAAACGGCGCCCCAGGCGCCGTTTTTTATGCAGTCCGTTTATTGTCCGGGCTTTTTCTTGGAGGCGAATGCCTGCTCTGTGGTAGAATTCGCCGCCTTGAGATCAGGGGAGAAACAGATGCGTATTGCGTTGGGTATCGAATATGACGGCAGCGGCTATTATGGTTGGCAGCGCCAGGCCGAAGTGGATTCAGTTCAGGGGCAGTTGGAGCGAGCTTTGTCTCTGGTCGCCAATGAGCCGATAGCACTGCAATGCGCCGGTCGCACCGATGCCGGGGTACACGCCACCGGGCAAGTGGTGCATTTTGATACTTCTGCCATTCGTAAAGAAGGCGCCTGGACCCTGGGCGTCAATGCCAATCTGCCGGACAATATTGCGGTGCGCTGGGCCAAAGAGGTAGACGACAGTTTTCATGCCCGCTTTTCGGCAACTGCTCGCCGCTACCGGTATATCATCTACAACCATAATTTCCGTCCCGGCATTTTGCGTGGTGGCGTCAGCCATTATCACGGTGACCTCGACGAGCAGAAGATGCATCAGGCGGCCCAGTATCTGCTGGGTGAGCGCGACTTCACCAGTTTCAGGGCGATCCAATGCCAGTCGCGCACCCCGTTTCGCAATGTGCACAGGGTCAGTGTGACCCGCCAGGGCATGTATGTGATAGTGGATATCGAAGCCAATGCCTTTTTGCATCACATGGTGCGCAACATAGTCGGCTCGCTGCTGGAAGTAGGACTTGGCAATCAGCCGCTGGATTGGCTGGGACAGTTGCTGGAGCTCAAAGACAGAACCCAGGCTGCCCCCACGGCTAAACCTAATGGCCTCTATCTGGTGCATGTCAGCTATCCTGAGCAATATCAACTGCCCAAGTTGGCCATGGGCCCACTGTTTATGCCGGACTGAAACCATTAGCATGCTGTTGCCGCCACGCTTTTGCTTGCGGCGACATCAAGATTTAAGGGAAGAATCAAATGTCGCAATCATCCGCTCATCAGCATCCGCTTCCGGGAGCCGACGCTCCTTTGTCTGTTTGGCTGGACTACCTGCTGGCCATTCATCCGACCGAAATCGATATGGGGCTCGAGCGGGTCACCCAAGTTGCCACCAGGCTCGGGGTGCTGTCACTAGGCAGCACCAAGGTGATCACAGTTGCCGGTACCAATGGCAAGGGCAGCACCTGCCGTATGCTGGAGCAAATCATGCGCGCGGCGGGTTATCGGGTCGGGGTTTACAGTTCGCCCCATATCCTCAATTACAATGAGCGGGTGCGGATAGACGGTGTCGATGCGCCGGATAGCGACTTTATTTCGGCCTTTGAAACCATAGAGGCGGCCAGAGGCGACACCTCGCTGACCTTCTTTGAATATGCCACCTTGGCCGGATTATTGCTGTTCAAGCAGGCCAAGCTGGATCTGGTTATTCTGGAAGTGGGCCTGGGAGGCCGGCTGGATGCCACTAATATAATAGATGCCGATGTCAGTGTGGTAACCGCCATAGATCTTGATCATCAGGCGTATCTTGGTGACACCCGGGAACTGGTTGGCCGTGAGAAGGCCGGCATCTTCCGTCACAACCGCCCGGCGATAGTGGGCGATGCCGAGATGCCTGCCAGCGTGGTTGAGGTTGCCAATGAAAAGGGCGCCTTACTCAAGGCGGTGGGGCAGGCGTTTTGCTACAAGCAAACCAGCACTGGCTGGGATTTTTGCGGTGAGCACTGGCAGTTTGAGGGCTTACCCAGGCCGCAATTACCTCTGCCCAATGCCGCCACCAGCTTGGCGGCGCTGGAACAACTCTGGCCTGAGCTTTCCGAAGCGGCGATTTGCTCAGGGCTCGCCAGTGCCAGGCTCAGCGGCAGAATGGAGCATATCTGCGAGGCGCCGCTGATTATTTTGGATGTGGCGCACAATCCCCACGCGGCCCGTTACCTGGCGCAAAGGCTGGATGAACTGCAGGCCAAGGGGCGAGTCTATGGCGTTTGCGGTATGCTTAAGGACAAGGATATCGAAGGCGTAATGCAAGCGCTGGCGCCTAGCATAGACAGCTGGTTGTTGGTGACGCTGCATAATGAGCGTGGTGCCGATGCCGGCTGTTTGCGAAAAGCCCTGCCGGATGGCTGTGACGCCCGGGAATTTGAACAGATGCAAGATTGCTGGCAATACCTCAAACCCAAACTCGGCGCCGAAGATGTGGTAATTGTCTTTGGCTCCTTTTACACTGTTTCGGGCTTTAAAGCGCTTATCTAAGGAAGGTGCGAACAAGTCCCATGTGTGCTCTGCGTCGGCTTACGGGCCTGGATGCAAGGCGTGGTTCGCAGCAAATGGCCCTAGTCCTTTGCAAGAACTTCCATTATTGACTGGAAGGAAGATATTTTGTCGACTCAGTTTCATAACCGTCTGGTAGGTACCGTAGTATTGGTCGCCTTGGGGGTGATCTTTTTACCTGACATTCTCGATGGCAAGAAAGAGCGCCAGCAAGAGCAGTTCACTGAAATTCCGCTGCGGCCGGATACCGAATCGCAATTGGCGGAGCCGAGGGAGTTTCAAACCCTGGATGTCGCCGAGACTCTGGACTTGGCGCAGGAGACAGACGAGCCTCAGGTTGAAGTCGAACCCGCTCCCGAGGTGAAGGCTACCGAAAACAGTGTTTCCAACACCGCCCAATCCAAGCCGCAGGAGGCCAAAAAGACTCCCGAACCCAAGGCCAAACCCAGTGATGCGGCCTGGACTTTACAGCTCGGCGCCTTCAGTAATGCGGCCAATGTCAAAGCCCTGGTGGCCAAATTGCGCAAGGCCGGATTCAGCGCCTATACCTTGCCGGATAAGCCTGTGGACGGCAAATTGACCCGGGTGTTTGTCGGTCCGGATGTCTCCAGCGAACGCATCAAACAGCAACAGCAGAAAGTGGAACAGCTGACCAAACTCAAGGGTAAAGTAGTTCGCTATAACCCACAGGAAAGATGACAGTTTGCCCCGAGTCGGCAAGCAATTATTTACGCCCCCGGGGGTGAGAATGCTTGCCTTCTCTGGTAGAATCCCGCCGACTTAAATCTTCACCGGATACTTCTACCCATGGTTTGGATAGATTACGCCATTATCATAGTTATCGGATTATCGACTCTTATCAGTCTGATCCGTGGTTTTGCCAAAGAAGCCATGTCGCTGGTGGTTTGGTTCGCCGCTTTTTTCATCGCCAGCCAGTTTTATCAAGACCTTGCCGTTCATATCACCCAAATCAATGATGAGGTGCTGCGAAACGGGGTTGCTATCGCCATCCTGTTTGTTGTCACCCTGATAGTGGGGGCCTTGGTGAACTATTTGATAGGCCAGTTGGTCTCCAAGACAGGGCTCTCGGGAACGGACAGAATTCTTGGCCTGTGTTTCGGTGCGCTGCGCGGCGCATTGATAGTCAGTGCCATACTCTTTTTTATGGATGCCTTTACCGGCGCGCCCAAAACCGATTGGTGGCAGGGTTCGCAACTGGTGCCCGAATTCGGGGTGGTTATCCAGTGGTTTTTTGACTACTTGGAAAATACCTCAAGCTTTGTACCCAAAATATAAAAAATACAATTATCAGAACATCTTACAATGAGGAAGCTTACCCATGTGTGGTATCGTCGGAATCGTTGGCCGCTCGGCGGTCAATCAGACCATCTATGATGCACTGACAGTGCTTCAACACCGTGGCCAGGATGCTGCAGGCATAGTGACTATCGATCAGAATGCCTTTCGCCTGCGTAAGGCCAATGGTCTGGTCAAGGACGTATTTGAACCCAAGCATATGCAGCGGCTGCAGGGCAACGCCGGCATAGGCCATGTGCGTTATCCCACCGCCGGCAGCTCCAGTGCCTCTGAAGCCCAACCGTTTTATGTGAACTCTCCTTTCGGGATCTCTCTGGCGCATAACGGCAACCTGACCAACACACTGCAACTGGCCGAAGGGCTGCGCAACAAGCGCCGCCATGTGAACACCACGTCCGATTCTGAAGTGTTGCTCAACCTGTTGGCCGATGAGCTGGACAAAACCGACAGCCTGACCTTGAGCCCGGATGAAGTGTTCGATGCCGTTTCCCGGGTGCACGCCGATACCCGCGGTGCCTACGCCGTGGTGGCTATGATTATTGGTCAGGGCCTGGTGGCATTTCGCGATCCTTTCGGTATTCGTCCTCTGGTGCTTGGTAAGCATGAGACAGCCTCTGGGACCGAGTATATGGTGGCCTCAGAGAGTGTGGCACTGGATGCCGTTGGTTTCGAAGTGATGCGCGATGTGGCTCCCGGCGAAGCCGTGTATATCACCACGGAAGGTGAGTTGTTTACCCGTCAGTGCGCCGAAGCGCCAAGTTATGCCCCTTGTATCTTCGAATTCGTTTACTTTGCCCGTCCGGACTCCACCATAGACAAGGTGTCAGTCTATGCCAGCCGGGTCAACATGGGTGCCAAGCTGGGTGAGAAGATCCGTAAGGAATGGTATGACCATGATATCGATGTGGTGATCCCTATTCCGGAAACCTCCTGTGATATCGCCCTGGAAATTGCCCGTGGTATGGATCTACCTTACCGTCAGGGATTCGTGAAGAACCGCTATATCGGCCGTACCTTCATTATGCCTGGGCAGCAGGAGCGCAAGAAGTCGGTCAGACGCAAGCTCAATGCCATCAGCGCCGAATTCAAGGATAAGAATGTGCTGCTGGTGGACGACTCCATAGTGCGTGGTACCACCTCAGAGCAGATCATCGAGATGGCCCGTGAAGCCGGCGCCAAGAAGGTGTATTTCGCCTCGGCTGCGCCTGAGATCCGCTTCCCCAACGTTTACGGCATAGACATGCCAACCTCCAATGAGCTGATTGCTCATGGCCGTGATGCCGATGAAATCGCCCGTATCATTGGCGCAGATGGCATCATCTTCCAGGATCTGAGCGATCTGGTGGAAGCGGTGCGAATGGAAAACCCGGATATCAAGCGCTTTGAAACCTCAGTGTTTGATGGTCACTACATCACCAAGGATGTGGATCAGGCCTATCTGGATCATCTGACCCAGCTGCGTAACGACGATGCCAAGGCCAACCGCAACAAGGATATAGGTACCAACCTGGAGCTGCATAACGTCTGCCATCCTTGATAAGGGAAGGTGCGAATAAGTCCTCTCTGATAAAGCCAACCCTTGAGGTTGGCTTTTTTCTGTGCTAGTCAGTATGCTGAGCCTCGACTCTTGATGGTGCAGGGAGAGAAGCACAATGGATAAGTACCGGGAAACCGTGGCAACCTTTGACAAAATGGCGCTTTCCTATCGGGATAAGTTTGCCGGCAACGATTGTTATGACTCGGCCCATAACCGATTCGCTTCTTTGCTGAAGCAGTATCAGGCCTGTGCCGGGCGGCGCCTGCGGTTACTGGATATAGGCTGTGGCCCAGGGCATGTCTGCGGCACGTTGGTAGACAGGGTGCCTGAGCTCGAGATAGTGGGTATAGATGCGGCGCCGGCCATGGTGGCGCTTGCCGGTGAATTGTTGCCCGAGGGACGTTTTTATCGGCTGGATAGCCGCAAGCTTGGTTGTCTGACGTCGCTGCTTGAAACTGATGCCGTGCAGGCTATCGCCCCCCTTGATGTGTCTGAAAACACTGCTGCGCCCGTAAGTATTGGGGTTTCTGATGGCTCTAATACCCTTGATGACCTAGAAGACTTAGACACGCCAGAGGGTTTTGATGCAATACTTCTGCTCTTCGTCACGCCTTATCTTGAACGTCAGGACGTGATGGCCTTACTGCAAGACTGCCGTGCGCTACTGAATGACGGCGGGCTCCTGTATCTGGCCTCGATGGAGGATGACTATCAAGAGTCCGGCTATCAAAGCTCCAGTTCCGGAGACAGGGTCTTTATCCACTATTATCCCGAAGTGTTTTTCGTCAGTGAGTTGGCCGCGGCCGGGTTTGAGCTTATTGATAGTCTGCGTAAACCCTATCTGGAGCAGGGCGAAGTCAAGGCCACAGATCTGTTTCTCTACGCCAAAGCCGTGTAAAAACCAAAGGCGTTTCAGAGGCAGATAGCGCCTGGACTTTTCAGGCAAAACATTTGTTTTGCCCATCACTTTGCCTCCGTTAGCGAACCGTTTTACGAATAAACTCCAGCAGGCGGTTGTTGGCGGGCATGGCATGATCCTGACAAAGCTCAAGCCCCTGGGCTGCGGCCAGCATCAGGATCCACTCCTGATCGCGAATGCCGCTTTGCGGATCGCGCTGCCTTAACATGGCATCGAACACCCGGTTGGAGTCGCTGCTGTAATCGCCTCGGTAGTTGAAGGGGCCATAGAGGCAGAAACGGCCGCCGCTTTGCAATACTCTGCCTATGCTGGCAAACATCGCCTCTACCATGGGTTGACTCATGATATGCGCAGTATTGGCGCTATAGATGGCATCCGGTGCCGGCTCAGTTGCCGCCTGCGGCCAGGGGGAACACACCTCCAGAGTGATCACCTCGGCCAGATTACTCGCCGGGAGTTTGCTATGCCAGGCGCGGATCCCATCAAGATACTGGGGTTGATCGCTGCATTGCCACACCAGGTGCGGTAACTCTGGGGCAAAGTAGACCGAGTGCTGACCGGTACCACTGCCTATCTCCAATACCCTGCGGCAGCCTGAGAATGCCTGTTTGAGAATCCTGAGTATCGGTTCGCGGTTGTTTTCACAGGCTTGGGAGAAGGGCGCGGGTATCGAAGACATAAAAGATTTCCTGCAATCTTGCCGTCGTGACGGCTGAGTGAGTCTGGTGTTTTACTGTACTTACTTTATAACATTGTCAAAGGCTTAAATCATGGCAAGTTTAATCTGTGAAGAAACATAAAAAGCGCCCCTGAGGGCGCTTGGTTCGTTTTATGTCTCAGCTGACAGCCTTATTGGGCAGGCTTGAGATCTATGCGGTAGACGGCAAAGCCCAGTTCATCGGTACTCAGCTTGGTCATGGTCCTTTGCTGGTTGGCCTGGATGAAGTTGGCGGCCTTGTCACTGTCCTGGGTGACAAAGCGGATGTCCAGAGCAACATTCGTATCTATATTCCTGAAGTCCCAGTTATAGTCGGCCGTGGGGTTAACCATGGCGTCATACTTGTCGGTTTCAGGATTGTACTTGGATTGCTCTGTGATGTAAGCCGCCAGAGCTTCACGGTTGGTGTCCGGCAGTTCCAGTACCACGTGCTCGCTGCCGGTGCCGGCAAACTTTCCGCCAAAGGCGCGGTAGTTGTTGGAGGCGACGATAAACTCCTTGGCCGCCAGGGTTTCACCTGTATAAACAGTGCCTTCGTTGTCGGTGAAAGCCAGATCTATAATCCGCGAAGCATCGGCATTGACCAGAGCACAATCGGCGTCGAATTTGCTCGGTTGAGTCACGTCTATCTTGTAGGTCACGCCATCAATAACATCAAAGTTATAGGTGGGGTGGTTATAGTTCACCAGCTCTTGCGGCTCAGTGCTGGCTGGATCTATTTGGTTAAACTGGTTGGCCGAACACTCGAGCCAGTCTTTCAGCTCAGCGCCGTTTAGCTTAACCGCCACCATAGTGTTGGGGTAGAGATAGAGATCGGCGGCGTTCTTGAAGGTCAGCGGCCCTTTGTCCACCATCACATACTGATCGGCATCACTGGTGGTGCTGTGACGGCCACCGGCCTTGAACGGCGCGGCTGCAGAGAGCACCGGCAATGACTTGAGTGCTTCCGGCAGTTTGGCCTTGACGTTGGCTATCTGGGCGTCGGAGACAATTTGCACAGTCGGGTCGTCCTGCACCAGCGTCAGGAAACTGAACATGTCGGCGGCGGCGACCCCGATTGGCTGCTCGACAAAGTCCATAGTGCCCTGGTGTTCCAGCTCAACCGCGTCGTGAATGTCCTTATCGGCTTCCACCAGCGGTGTCTTGTTGGTGCCGTCATAGATGGGGCGTGCCTCGGTGCGGGCCGAGAGCACTGTCCATTTGCCGTCTTTAAGCTGCAGTTTGAAGTCGACCAGGCCCATGTTGTCGCCCCAGCGACCCGGCATCACGGCGGGGACACCGTTAAGCAGGCCTTTTTCCACATCTGTGTTGGGCAAGTCGCCATAGCGGGCATCGGGGAAGATGGAGTGGCTGTGGCCGAACATGATGGCATCAATGCCGTCGACATAGGTGAGGGCATAGGTGGCGTTTTCGGCAGCAGGATCGCCTGGGTTTTCGGTGGAGCCAATGCCTGAGTGCGGAATGGCGATAATGATATCGGCGCCTTCAGCCTTCATTTGCGGCACAAATTTCTTGGCGCTCTCCACTATGCTCTCGGCACGTACCTTGCCGGTGAGGTTCTGCTTGTCCCACAGCATAATTTGCGGAGGCACAAAACCTATATAACCAATCTTGAGCTTGTGGCTGTTGCCGTCAGTGTCCTTAACCTCGGTTTCCTTGATAAGGTATGGGGTAAACAGGTTGTCACCTTTTTTGATCCCGTTCCAGCAATCATCGGCATCACAATAAACGTTGGCGTTGATATAGGGGAACTGCGCGCCGGCGAGGGATTTTTCCAGAAAATCCAGGCCGTAGTTGAATTCGTGGTTGCCTATGTTACCCACGGCATAATCAAGCAGGTTCATCGCCTTGTAGGCGGGGTGCACTTCACCATCGGCGATACCCACTTTGGCCATATAGTCGCCCATAGGGCTGCCCTGCAGCAGATCGCCGTTATCGACCAATACAGTGTTGGTGACTTCTTTGCGGGCGGCATGGATCAGGCTGGCGGTACGGGCCAGACCTATAGTGGGGTCTTCCTTGCCGCTGTAATAGTTGTAATCCATGATGTTGGTGTGCAGATCTGTGGTTTCCAATACCCGCAGATTTACGCTGACCGTTGGTTCATCATTGTCGTCGCTGTTACAGGCACTGAGTCCCAGTGCGGCGGCAATCGCCAGTGTGATTAATGTCTTGGTTTGCATTGTTTACTACTCTTGGTTTTTATTATTGACCCCGGGAGACTTTCCCGCCATCACCTTGTCAACCTGTTGTTAATCATATGATTAACCTGGTTAGGCGAGGCGCAGTATAGCGAAAGGCGAAGACATTTATGTGACATTGGACGGTAAAAGCCAGTGACAATTTGTGACATTGGGCAGGTTGGTGCCACCCGATGCTGTGGCAGGCGCACACTTTTCTTGTCTAGACAGATAAGCCTGAGTTATCGGCGGGACGCATGCGCATTCATATCGAATTGACGGTAAGTGAGCAGAATTTCTTACAGTTAAGTCATTGTCCAAAGAGCGGAAGAGTTGTTAAGGTAGGGGCGGGAATCAACAGGGCTGTTGCCCCGCCGAGACAGGTGTCCCGGGTAGCAAATTATAACAATGGAAGGTGCGAACAAGTCCTATGCAGAATGCCATGAGGACTGATTCGTACCCTCCCTAAGCAATAGCCTGCCGTTAATGGAGTCAAGATGCGTAAGACATTAATCGCCACCGCCATAGGCGCTGCACTGGTGCTGAGCGCCTGTGCCGAACAGCAAACCAAAGAAACTGTCAGCAATACCCAGGTAAAACAAGTGAGTCAAAGTATGCCAGAGGCAAAAAGTGCTGAGCAAACCGCAAGCAATGTGCTGCTCAGCCCAAGTCCGCTGCAATATCATGCGCCGCAGTTCGACAAGATAAAGACAGCAGACTATCTGCCGGCCTTTGAAGCCGGGCTCAAGGAACACAAGCAGCAGATCGCCAGTATAATCAACAACAGCGAAGCCGCTTCGTTTGATAACACTATAGTGGCTATGGAAAAGAGCGGTGCTCTTCTCAACCGCACAACAAGAGTGTTTTTCAGTATGGTGAGCTTGCTTTCCAATGATGAGCTTCAAGCCATTCAAGGGGAAATCGTTCCCAAGCTTACCGAGCACAGCGACAATATTTTCCTCAATCCCAAGTTGTTTGCCCGGGTTGAAGCCGTCTACCACCATAAAGATAGCCTGAGCACGCAAGATCAACGCCTGGTGGACTTCTATTACAATCAATTCGTTCGTGCCGGCGCCAAATTGAGCGAAGCCGACAAGACCCAAATGCGTGAGCTCAACGGTGAGCTGGCTACATTGTCGACCGAGTTTTCGCAAAACATTCTCAAGTCGTTCAAGGATGATGTGATCCTGGTGACCGATAAGGCGCAGCTCAAAGGCTTGAGCGAGGATGAGATAGGCGCCCTGGCCAATGCCGCCAAGGAAGCGGGTAAAGAGGGCTACCTGATAAGCCTGGTGAATACTACCCGCCAGCCACTGCTGTCGAGCCTGGAGGACAGAGGCCTGAGAGAGAAAATTTGGCAGACTTCGGCCAATCGTGCCATGGCCAGCAATGGTCCTATCGTACTCAAGCAGGCACAGTTGCGCGCCGAAAAGGCCAAACTGCTGGGTTATGAAACCTGGGCTGACTATGTACTGGCCGATCAGATGGCTGCTAATCCGGATGCGGTATTTGCCATTTTGGATGACCTGGCACCCAAGGCCGTTGCCAAGGCTAAGGCTGAAGGCAAGGATATCCAGGCGCAAATCAAGGCTAGTGGTGCCGACTTTGAGCTGCAGCCATGGGATTGGGCCTTCTATGCCGAGCAGGTTCGCAAGGCCAAATACGATCTGGATGAGAGCCAGATCAAGCCCTACTTCGAATTCAATACCGTGCTGAATGACGGCATGTTCTACGCCATGCAGAAGTTCTACGGCATCACGATGAAAGAGCGTAAGGATCTGCCGGTATGGCAGGAGGATGTCCGCGCCTGGGAAGTATTCAACGAAGACGGCAGCTCCATCGGGCTTTTCTATCTGGACCCTTACGCCAGAGTGGGCAAGAGCGGTGGCGCCTGGATGGATGAGTTGGTGACCCAGAGTTTCCTGTTGGATAACAAACCTGTGGTCTATAACGCGCTCAATATTCCCAAACCAGCCGAAGGTCAGCCTACGCTGATGACCTTTGATGAAGTGACCACCATGTTCCATGAGTTTGGCCACGGCATTCACGGTTTGTTCTCGCAGGTGAAATACCCAAGCCTGGCTGGTACCGCTACCCCGAGGGACTTTGTTGAGTTCCCCTCCCAGGCCAACGAGGATTGGGCCACAGATCCGGATGTTTTGGCTCACTATGCCAAGCACTACAAAACCGGCGAGCCGATTCCGCAAGCCTTGCTGGAAAAAGTGCGAGCAGCGGCCAGCTTCAACCAGGGCTATGACACGGTAGAGTATCTGGCCGCAGCGCTGCTTGATATGGAGTGGCACTCCCTCAAGGCCGGTGAACAAGTGGCGGACGTTAAATCCTTCGAAGCCAAGGCTCGTGCCAAACATGGCCTGGATTACGCGCCTGTGTTGCCGCGTTACCAGTCGACTTATTTCAGCCATGTATTCGGTGGTGGTTACTCGGCCGGATATTATGCTTACCTGTGGACCGAAGTGTTCGCTGCCGACGCCTTTGCCCATACCATGGCAGAAGGCGGCCTCAAACGAGCCAATGGTGACAAGTATCGTCAGGCAATTCTCTCCAAGGGGAACAGTGAGGATCTGATGCAGGACTACATCCAGTTCCGCGGCCAGAAACCCACAGTGGATGCGCTGCTCAAGCGCCGAGGTCTGGTAGACTGAACCCTTTGATAACACCCGCCAAATGGCGGGTGTTTTTCTAAGATAAGATGATAAAAGCTATGGAAGCTATTCGTTATCCCATCAAGGGCAGTTGCCAGTGCGGCGCTGTCAGTTATCGCTTGTTGGCGCCGCCGCAGATGGTGGTGGCCTGCCACTGCAAGGAATGCCAGAAGCTGTCCACCAGTGCCTTCAGCATTACGGCGATTGTCAGAGCCGAAGATATAGAATTCAGTGGCGAACTGAGCCATTGGCAGCGTGGTTCGGCCAGCGGCAATATCAGCGCCGCCAAGTTTTGTGGTCGTTGCGGCAATCGTATCTATCACTATAACCCGGCGGAGCCGCAGAGCATCAAGCTCAAGCCCAGCAACCTGGAAGATACCCGTATCATTGAGCCGAGCGCCCATGCCTGGGTCAGTGAAAAGCAGGACTGGTTTGTTATCCCGCCCGGAGTCAAGCAATACACCAGTCAGCCTTGAGAAAGCCCAGTCTTGAGAAAGCCCAGCCCTGAAAAAGTCCAGCCCTGAGAAAGAACAAAAAAGCCGTTCACTCAGCGAACGGCTTTTTTGTTTGCGTGGCTGGGCATTACCAATCCGGCAAGCGTTTATTCCGCCAGCAGGCCGCGGCTGCGCAGTAGTGGCTCAATGGCGGCTTCCTGACCACGGAACGCCTTGTAAAGTGCCATAGGATCTTCACTGCCACCGCGCTCTAGGATGTTGCTGCGAAAAGCCTTGGCGGTAGCCGGGTCAAAAATACCGTTTTCCTTGAAGGCCTCAAAGGCATCGGCGCCAAGAATGTCAGACCAGATATAGGAGTAATAACCGGCCGAATATCCCCCGGAGAAGATGTGGCTGAAGTAGGTGGAGCGATAGCGCGGCGCTATCTCAGAGATCAGCCCCATCTTGTTCAGGGATTGCTGCTCGAAGGCGGCCGCATCCTGAGGTTCGGTGACGTTGCTGCTGTGCCAGTCCAGATCCAGCTTGGTGGCTGCCATATATTCCACTGTGGCGAAACCCTGGTTGAACTTGCTGGCGGCGCGGATCTTGTCTACCAAACTCTGGGGGATCACCTCGCCGGTTTGATAGTGCTTGGCAAAATGCGCCAGCACATCCGGTTGAGTCATCCAGTTTTCCATCACCTGTGACGGGAACTCCACGTAGTCGCGGGGCACAGAAGTGCCGGACTGGGAACGATACTCCACCTTGGACAGCAAGGCGTGCAGCGCATGGCCGAATTCATGGAACAGGGTACCGGCTTCATCGAAGGTCAGCAGCGTCGGCTCATTGCCACTGGGACGAGGGTAATTGAGCACGTTGACTATGATGGGCTGCTCGTTGACGCCATCGACCACCGCCTGACGGCGATAGGCATTGGACCAGGCGCCGCCGCGTTTGCTGTCACGGACATAGTAATCGCCAAAGAAGATACCGATAACGCTGCCGTCTTTGTCTTTCACCTCGAAGGTGCGTACATCCGGGTGATACTTGGGCAGATCGTCACGCTCGGTGACACTGATGCCATAGAGGCGGTTGGCGGTGTAGAACACGCCCTTGAGGGTGTTTTCCAGCGAGAAGTATGGCTTGGTCTGCTGTTCGTTGAAGCTGTACTTGGCGACGCGTATCTTGTCGGCATAGTACCACCAGTCCCAGGCGGCCAGTTTGAAGTCCTTGCCTTCGCTGTCGATAAGCTTTTGCATCTCGGCCTTTTCGGCTTCGGCCTGGGCCAGGGCGGTGGGCCAAATTTTATCCAGTAGGGCATAGACATTTTCCGGAGTCTTGGCGGTACGCTCTTCCAGCACATAGTGGGCGTGGCTCGGATAGCCCAGAAGCTGGGCTCGTTTGGCTCTAAGAGCCGCCAGTTCTGCCAGCACCTTCTTGTTGTCGTGGGCGTTGTCGTTGTTACCGCGCTCGATATAACCCTTGTAGAGTTTTTCTCTCAGCTCACGATTATCGGCATAGGTTAAAAACGGGGTGACGGAGGGGCGTTGGGTGGTAAATACCCACTTGCCGGAATGGCCGCGCTTGATGGCCGCCTGGGCGGCAACGTCAATCACATCCTGCGGCAGACCGGCCAGATCGGCCTGCTGGTCTATCACAAGTTCAAAGTCGTTGGTTTCTGCCAGCACATTATCGCCGAACTCCAGGCTCAGCTTGCCAATCGCCTCATTGAGCTTTCGAAGCTCCGCTTTACCTGCGTCATCCAGGTTGGCACCGCCGCGGCTGAAGCGTTTGTAGGTGTCTTCGAGCAGTTTCTGCTGCGCCGGGTTCAGTACCAGCTGATCTTTTTGCTGATAGACAGCCTTGACCCGCTGAAACAGGGCGTTGTTCAGGTAAATATCATCGCGGCTGGAAGACAACAGCGGGGATACTTCCTTGGAGATCTTCTGCAGCTCGGCGGAGGTGTCGGCGCTGGTGAGGTTATAAAACACCCCTGACACCTTGGTCAGCAAGGCGCCACTGCGTTCCATGGCTTCTATGGTGTTGGCAAAGTCAGCGGCGGCCGGATTGTTTATGATGGCCTGAATTTCCGCTTTGCGCTCGGCAATCCCTTGTTTGAAGGCCGGCAGGTAATGCTCGGACTGGATGCGATCAAAGGCGGGGATTTCAAGGTAAGTATTCCAGGGCTGGAAGAAAGGATTGTCCCGGGTTTGTTCGGCCTTGGCTGCGGCTGGGTTGGTGCCCGTGCCATTCTGGAGCGCAGGCGCTTGGGATTGGGCAGATGTGTCGCTCTGGGATACAGGCTGGTTGTCGCAGGCGCTCAGTGTCAGCGCCAGTCCCAGGGCCAGAGCCACTGGAGAGAGGGTCATTCCCTTCATTGTTATTCCTCTATGCTGGTGTTTATCTCCCGTATGGCGCGGCGGGCCGCGCCGAAGCCGTCCTTAGTAACATGGCGTATTGAAAAAGGCCAATTTTGTCCTGTTTAGTTTGTAACAAAATTTAGCGAATGCAGTATCGAAACTGTATCTGTGGCACACTCTCAGGCCTTTGATAATAAAAGATAACAAAAGCCACCCTGCCATGATGATAAGAACAGTTTCCCGTTTATCCCTGTCGCTGTCCCTGTGCTTGTTCGCTCCTTTTGTAAGCGCAGAGAGCGGCTTTACGCCTCAGGCTTCGAGCCAGACTTCAAGCGTAAGCGCTGCCCAAGGTACTGAGTCTGCATTGAGTAAAGTCTCGCCACTGTCGAAAACCTTGGCCCAGTACAGTTTTGACCGCTACGGCAGCGAGATGGAACAGAGCCTCGCCGAGTTGGTGTACTTCAATACCGAGGCTATCCCAGGGTTGACGCCCGACACCAATCCGGAATTCATCGGCTTCAAGCAGGCGCTCAAGGCCCAAGCGGAGCAGTTGGGGCTGGATTATGCCGATCACGGTTATGTGCTCTTGATAGGCCTTGGCGAAGACAGGGGCGGCGGCGCTAACAAGCTAGGCATTATTACTCACGGGGATGTGCAACCGGCCAATTCAACCCTTTGGCACCAGAGTCCCTATCAACTGGATACTCAATCGCAACCGGGCAAGCTGATAGGCCGCGGCACCGAAGATGACAAGGGGCCGATAGTCACCGCCATGTACGCCATGAAGGCGCTCAAGGACAAGTCGGTAAAACTGAATCGCCGCATTGAGCTTATGGTATATCTGGCCGAGGAGTCGGACTGGGAGCCGCTGAAAGTGTTTCTCAAGGACTATCAAGCGGCCGATATGAATATCACCATAGACGCCGAATACCCTGTGGTCACCGCCGAGAAGGGCTGGAGTCAGATAAAACTCACGATACCTGAAGCCAAAGTCAAGGCGCCTAATTTCGATAAACCGCAGCTGCAGCATTTCAGCGGTGGCTCCTTTGCCAGTCAGATCCCCCAGCAGGCCTTGGCCCTGATCCGCGGAGCCGACAGCGCCATGGTCAGCCGTTTGCAACGCGCCGCAGACTCCCAGCAGGGGATGCGCTATGATTTTACCCTGGATTTCGACAGCCTGGAGATCGCCGCCAACGGCAAATCGGCCCATTCCTCAACCCCTGAAGATGGTGTCAATGCAGTAACGCATCTGGCTGCGCTGTTGGAGTCTGAGGCATTCGCACCGAGCCAGTCGGCATTAACCCTGGCATTTATCAATGAAATGATAGGCTTGGACCTCTATGCCCAGCGCTTTGGTGAGCTGGGCTATAGCGATGACTTTATGGGGCCTATGTCGCTGGCGCCGACTGTGGTGGAGTGGGGGCAGGGGGGGACCAGCATTACGCTTAACCTAAGGCGCCCCGTAGGCAAGAGCCCGGAAACTTTGGATAAACAGCTGTCTGCGGCGCTGGCCGGTTGGCAGCAATCCCACGGCGTGACTCTGGTCGATGTCAGCAGCTATTGGGGCGAGCCCAAAGTGATGGATAAGGCGCCGCATCTGCAGACCCTGCTCAATGTGTTTGCCGAGTTTACCGGTATTGCCGACCCTAAACCTGTTGCTATTGGCGGTTCCACCAACAGTAAACTGTTTCCCAATGCCCTCAGTTTTGGTCCGGCCATGCCGGATGTCGAGTATACAGGCCACAGTGAACATGAGTTTATCACCCGCGAGCAGTTGCAGCTGAACCTTAAGATGTACACCGCCGCCATGGTGGAGTTGGCGGTAAACCCGGGATCATAAGTCTCAGCTTTCTAGGTAATCGCTGCTGAGATAACCGCTTCCGAGTCAGGCACCGCTACGCGGACTGGCAGTAGGCGCCTTTATCACAGTGCGGTGCCCTATACTCTTAAACCGGGCCATGCTCCAGGCAGGGCACTTGCTCCAAAGCCTGATCCCAAGCGGCGCGCGCCTGACAAAAAATGTGCGCCTGGGGAGTCAGGCCCGGCTCATCGTCCAGGCTGCCTGCGGGTATTTGCAGCAGGCGGCCACCCTCGACCGCTTGGGGCAGCGCCGAGCCGCAAACGGCGCAAAAGTGGCGGCTGTGGCGGGTACCGGGTAGGGTAAACGCAGTAATGGCGTCCTGGCCACTGAGCCAGGTTAACTCGGCGCTGTCTGAAAACAGATTGGCACTGTGGGCCGAACCAGAATCCTTGCGGCAGCGACTGCAGTGACACAAAAAGAATTGCTGCAGCTCAGCGTTGATTTCAAAACGAACCTTGCCGCAAAGGCAACTGCCTCGATAGTGCTTCATACCTCCTCCTTGGTGTTGATAGGTTACTCCCCTTCGAGCCCTTGCCAAAATCTTGGTTGCCCCTCCAGGCTCACTGGAGCAAGGAATAAGCAAACGAGTTCATTCTAATGGCGTCGGTTGCCTGTAATGTAGGTCACCGAATCAAACCGCCAGTGTTGTACTTTGGACTTGAATCCGGGTTATCAGTTACCTGGGAGTCACTTTTTACTTCATAGTGTTGAAAAGTAGCTATAAAAAGATTTGAGCTGTGATTAGCTGCCAGGCTTTATTACTCAGCACGATTCTCTGTTTTGCACTAACACTGCACGCGATATGGCGCAAACTCGGACAGCAACCAGTCGATAAACAGCGCCGACTTACGGGGCAGACTGCTGGACTTGGGGGTTAACAGATAATAGCTGTAGGGGCTGACAAAGGGGGCTTCAAAGGGGATCACCAGAGTGCCGGCCTTGAGCTGATCTTCGATAAAGAAACGCGGGATCAGCGCCGCCCCCATGCCGCTGGCGGCGGCCTGACTCAGCATATAGAAATGCTCGACGCCAAACTTCTGCTCTGTGGTAAGTTTTATCCCCAGTTGCCTGGCCCAGTAAGGCCAAAGCTCAGGACGGGTGGTGTGTTTCAGCAGCGTCACCTGGTTGATATCTTCCAGTTGCTTTAGCTTGGGAGCCAGCAGTGGTGAGCACACCAGACACAGCTCTTCATCCATCAGTTTGATCACATTCACTCCCTGAGGCTCACTGGTGGCGGAGCGAATGGCGATGTCGTAGCGACCGCTGGCAAAGTCGACGGCGAAGTCGCCTATGGTGAGATCCACATACAATTGCGGAAAGCGTGACTTAAATTCCTCCATTCTCGGGATTAACCAGTTGATGGTCAGGCTGGGCAACACATTGATAGCCAGGGTCTGCGCCTTGAGACTTTGACGTTTCAACTCGGCGGTGGCATTGGCCAGGGTCTGCAGTGCCGCCTGCACCTGCGGCAGGTATTGCCGCCCCTCATCAGTGAGCGCCAGTTGCCTGTGTTGACGCACAAACAGACTGAACCCCAGAAAACTCTCGAGTAAGCGCACCTGTTTGCTGATGGCACCGTGGGTCACATACAGCTCCTGCGCCGCCAGGGTAATGCTTTGTAGCCTTGCCGCCGCCTCGAATGAACGCAGGGCATTGAGAGGCGGTAATTCCTGAAACATGTTTTCTCCGCTGTTTATTGTGTGAGAAAATCTCACGTGAAAACGAGAATAACTCCTTTGCCTTTTGCGGGCAAACTGCGTCTAATAGCAATCCTTCAACTCAGTATTCGATAACATAAAAATGGCATTTGAACTCACTCTGCAATTGGCTACGGTTCTGTTTTTGGTTGCTCTGGTGGCGGGCTTTATTGACTCTATCGCCGGTGGCGGTGGCCTGTTGACTATTCCGGCGCTTATGTGGGCCGGACTGCCTCCGGCGACTGCGCTCGGCACCAACAAGCTACAGGCCTGTGGTGGCAGTTTCTTCGCCAGCCTCTACTTTGTCCGTAAAGGAATGGTGAATTTGGGTGAGATGAAACTGGCAATTGGCTGCGCCTTTGTCGGCGCCTCAGTCGGTACGATTTTGGTTCAGTTGATAGATGCCAGTGTGCTGGAGTTGATGCTGCCGTTTCTTATTTTGGCTATTGGTTGTTACTTCTTGTTTTCCAAAAAAATCACCGAAGATGACCGCGCCAGGGTTCTGACACCTGGGGTATTTGCCTTTACCGCCGCACTCGGGGTGGGTTTGTATGACGGCTTTTTCGGCCCGGGCACCGGCAGCTTCTTTGCCCTGGCGTTTGTGTCTTTGGCGGGGTTCGGTCTGGCCAAGGCGACGGCTCATGCCAAGGTACTGAATTTTTCCACCAATATTGCTTCGCTCATCTTTTTTGCCCTCGGTGGCAAGGTGGTGTGGCTGCTGGGGTTGGTGATGCTGGCAGGGCAGGCCGCCGGGGCGACTCTGGGCTCTCGTCTGGTGATCACCAAGGGCAGCAAGATCATCAAGCCGCTGGTGGTGGTCATGTCTCTGGTGATGAGCCTCAAGCTGCTGGCCGATCAATATCAGTGGAGTTTTTAAACCCAAATAAGACAGACGGCTGAGTGATAAGCACTCGGTCGCAGAACCTCGGCAGGCGCATATACTATTGCATTGATTTTGCATACCATAAGGCTCACGTATTCGCCTGCAATCTTAGCGCCCAATGAAATTTATCCATACCTCGGACTGGCATATCGGTCGGCAACTGCACAACGAGTCGCTGCTGGATGAACAAGCTTATATGCTTGAGCAGATAGTGGCACTTGCCGCTGAGCATCAGGTTGATGCCCTGGTGGTTGCCGGTGACATATATGACCGTTCGATCCCGCCTGCCAGCGCGGTTGCCCTGCTGGATAAGTTCCTCAATACCCTGCTCAATGAGCATCAAATTCCTGTGCTTATGATAGCCGGCAATCACGACGGCCAGGAGCGGCTGGGGTTTGCGGCGCGGCAAATGGCCGCCAGCGGCCTTTATATTAGCGGCCCTCTGCAAGCGCAGGTTAAGCCGCTTATCCTCAAAGGCCGTGACGGCGATGCCTGTTTCTATCCCATTCCCTATGCCGAGCCGGCGCAGGTAAGGCATGTGCTGGAGGTAGATGCCGGCAGTCATCAGCAGGCGATGGCCTGCTTGCTGGAGCAGGTTCAGGCGCACGACAGCCAAGGCCTGCCCAAGGTAGTGGTGGCCCACTGTTTCCTCGATGGCGGCAATGAGTCTGAATCCGAGCGGCCCTTGAGTATCGGCGGCGCCGATAAAATCGACCCTGCACTCTTTTGCGGCTTTGACTACGCAGCACTCGGGCATCTGCATGGCCCGCAATACAAGGGCGCCGAGCACGTGCGTTATTCGGGCTCGCCGCTGAAATATTCCTTCAGTGAACACAAACAGAAAAAATCCGTGACTCTGGTGGAGCTGAGCGCAGCTAATACCCCAAAAATCACTTTGCTACCGCTAAAACCCAGGCGGGATGTGAGGGTGATTGAAGGCCTGCTCGATGAACTGCTGCAACAGGGCGAAAAAGATCCGGGGCGAGAGGACTACCTGATGGTGCGTCTGCTCGATACCCAGGCGCTGCTGGATCCCATGGGCAAGCTGCGCGGCGTCTATCCCAATGTGCTGCATCTGGAGCGCACGGGCCTGATGTCCCGGCAGCAGGGGCAGGAGATTGGCCGCGACAGAATCAAAAAAGGCGAGCTCGACATGTTCAGCGATTTTTTCAGTCAGGTACAGGGTGAGGCCATGACAGAGGCGCAGCAGCAGACCATGAGCCGTTTGATTGAAGAGTTGCACAGGGAGCAGGAACAATGAGACCGCTGATTTTGGAAATGCGCGCCTTCGGCCCCTTCGCCGATTGTCAGCGCATCGACTTTACCGAGCTGGGCGACAAGCCGCTGTTTCTGATCAATGGCCCCACAGGGGCGGGCAAGACCACGATTCTGGATGCTATCTGTTTTGCCCTGTACGGCAAAACCACAGGTAACGAGCGGGAAGGCAGCCAGATGCGCTGCGATAATGCCGATGACGGCCTGCTCACCGAAGTGTATTTCAGTTTTGAATTGGGGCAAAAACGCTACAGCATTCGCCGCTGCCCCGAGCAGCAAAGAGCTAAAAGCCGCGGCGAGGGTTTTACCCTGCAAAAGAGCGAGGCGGAACTCAAGCGGCTGTTGCCCGATGGCACCGAAGAGTTGCTGGTGGCCAGTAAGGTCACGGATGCCAACGCCTGTATCGAAGAGTTGACTGGCCTGGATGTGGATCAGTTTCGCCAGGTGATGGTGCTGCCCCAGGGTAAGTTCCGCGAGCTTTTGCTGGCGGACTCCAAAGAGCGGGAAAAGATCTTCAGCCAGCTGTTTCAAACCCATATCTACCGCCGCATTGAAGAGCGCCTCAAACAGCAGGCGCTGGAAATCAAGGCAAAGGCCAGAGACTTGCAATCACGCCGCGCCGGGATTTTGGAAACTGCCGGTGTCGAGAGTCTCGAGCAGTTGAGTGCAGAAATTGCCGCTCTGACCCCCTCTTTGACCGAAGCGACAAGTAACAAACAAAAAGCCAGCGATGCCTTGACCCAGAGTGCCAAGACGCTCGATAACGCCAAGGCGTTAACCGCCGAGTTTGAGCGCCGCAAGCTGCTGCAAACCCAGCTTGATGCGCTTGAGCAGCGGCGCGCTGAAATCGAGCTGCATCAGCAGACGTTGGAGAATGCCCGCAAGGCTGAAAAGTTGCTGCCAAGCCTTAAAGAGTTGCAGTTTCGCCAGCAGGAGTGGCAGCAGGCTAAAGCCAAGGAGGCTGACTATGCCAAGCAGTTGCAGAGCGCTGAGCAGCGTCTGAAACAGGCCACAGATGATAAGGCTACACTCGCCGAGTTGGATGAGCACGCTAATAAGCTGCGACGGGAGCTTGAACAACTCGACAAGCTGCAGCCGGCTATTAACGAGCTTAAGCAACTGACCGAGGAGCATGAGCTTGGCCTAGTGGAGCTTGGGCGCCTTGTGCGGGCAGAGCAGCAGAGTCGCACTGAACTGGAACAATGGCAGCAGAAACAGCAAAGACTCAATTCAGAGGAGAACGAACTATTCTCAAGCGCCGAGCGCCAAGGGCTGCTGTATCAGGCTCTGGCGGCGCTGAATGTTCGCCTGGAGAAGACGGAGCAGCTCGGGCACATTAAGCAAAAATGGCAGCAAGCCCGAGTCAGCCTGCAGCAGGCCGAGGCCCATGGTCATCAATGCAAGGCCGAAAGACAGAGCGCCGAAATGGAACATCAAAGGTTGCAACTGGCCTGGCATACAGGGCAGGCGGCTATTCTGGCGGCTAAGTTGCAGCCGGGGCAGCCTTGCCCCGTATGCGGCGGTTTGGATCATCCGGCACCGGCCGAGATGGCGCAGGATATTCCGGGTGAAGCCGAGCTCAACCGGGCGAGAGACGCCGAGCAGCAAGCCTCGGCAAGGCATGAGGCGGCCCGCAGCGATTATCGTCATATCAAGCGGCAAACCGAGGAGTTGCAGCTCGAACTGCAGCGCTTGAGCGCTGAGCTACAGGCCTGTGCTGCAGCGGATGTTATGGTTGATGTTACGGCTGATGTTAAGACTGATGTTAAGACTGATGTTACGACAGAGGTTAAGGCTGACGCTGCTATGGATGCCGACTCCTATGTCAAAGCCGATCTCACTACGGAAATAGACAGGCTTGAGTCCCGGCGCAGGCAGCTGCTCAATGAATTGCAACAAGCCGAAGCGGCTCAAACCCGCCTCAATAACTGCAGGCAACAATTGCAGCAGGCCAAGCAGCAAGTGGAGCAGCGACTCAAACACAGCGAGACTCAATTACAGCAGTTGCAGCAGCTAAGAGCGCAGTTGAGTCTTGCGGGAGCCCGTAAAGACGCGGCGCTTGCTGCTCTGCCCAATGAATATCATTCTTTGGCAGCGGAGGCGGCGCTTGAACTGATGGCGCGGCAACTTGAGCAAAAGCAGAGTGAGTGGCAACAGCTCAAACAGCAGCAACAAGATATCAATCAACAGTATACCGAGGCCGTCAGCCAGCATAAGGCACTGATGCAGGCATTGGCATCGAGCCGTGAAGACAACGCCCGGGCCGAGCAGTTTGCCATCAAAGCACAACAAACGCTTGATGATGCCCTGAAACAATCTGGATTTGCCGGCCGTCAGGCGTTGGAACAGGCGCAGCTGGATGAAGCGCAGATGCAGGCATTGGCTGAGAAGATAGAGGCCTGGCGCACTCAGCGCTCGGAGCAGCAGACGCTGCTCAAAGCCATGGATGAGCGGCTCGCCGGACAAAGTCTGCCTGAGCTTGGGCAGCTTGAAAGCCTCTGGCAGCAACAGCAGCAGCAACTCGCCGAGGCGGAGGATGCCTGGCAGACGCTCAACAACCGAATGCAGAGCCTTAAAGGTACAGAAGCCCAGCTCAATAAAGAAGCGTTAGCCGCTCAGGCGCTGGAGCAAGAGTACGCCCTTATCGGCACTCTGAGTGATGTGGCCAATGGCAACAGTCATAGCAAGGTGAGTCTGCAGCGCTTTGTGCTCAGCGTCTTGCTCGATGATGTGCTGCTCGAGGCCAGTCGCCGTTTGGCGCTGATGAGCAAAGGCCGCTACCGCTTGCTGCGTAAAGAGGACAGGGCCAAGGGCAATAAGGCCTCCGGTCTGGAGCTTGAGGTGGAAGATGCTTACAGCTCCAAGGTGCGTCCGGTGGCCACACTCAGTGGTGGTGAGAGCTTTATGGCGGCCTTGTCGCTGGCGCTGGGACTCTCTGATGTGGTGCAAGCTTATGCCGGTGGTATCAAGCTCGATACCCTGTTTATTGATGAAGGTTTTGGCAGTCTGGATCAGGACTCACTGGAACTGGCGGTTCGTACCCTGATGGATCTGCAATCCAGTGGCCGCATGATAGGGGTTATTTCCCATGTGTCGGAGATGAAAGAGCAGATAAGCTGCCGTATAGATATCAGCAAGCATGCACTGGGTAGCAGCATTCGCCTGGTTACAGCTTGATGCAAACAGGGCAAATTTGTCGGTCAAATCTGAAATCCACCCAGTAATCATGGGGTTTTGGCGAATAATACTTGTCTCAGGGACTTTTTTTGATATAAGTTTGCAGTTGGCCCCTTGAAAATAGGGGTTCCAGCTATTGGTTTTTTCAGTTTGAACTCGGTGAGGCAACAGTTGCAGACAGATAGAATATCCTGGTTGAGTATAATCCCTATGCGTTTGCAGACCTTACCATCCTTTCACAAGAAGCTGCTGCTCAGCTCTGGGTTATTGGTGGGCGCGGCGCTGCTTTGGCCCGGGACTCATGAAGTCACCCCACAACGTATTCCCTTGCATCTGGATATTGAAGCTCTGCTGCCTCAAGTCGGTACTGAGCCTTCGGTTGTTGAGTTGGCCGGTCCGAACTTTGAACGCGTGATCCAAAGTGGTGACACCCTCAGTGTATTGTTTCAAAAGGCGGGGGTTGGCCTGCAGACCATGTACAAGGTGTTGGAAGCCGATTTGGATATCTTGGCACTCGATACCCTGCAACCGGGTAACAGGATCCGTTTCTGGCTTGATGAACAGGGCAATCTGACCCAGTTGGAACTCTACTTCAACGCCGCACATCAGGTGCTGTTCAAGCGCTTCGACGATGGTGGCTATGGGGTGGAAGAGATCAACATCGAAGGTTTCTGGCAAAACCGGATTGTCAGCGGTGAGATCCAAGGATCTTTCTATCGCTCGGCGCAGCGAGTCGGTCTGAGCGCCGCCGAAATTCAAAAAATTGAAAGCTTGTTGAAAGAAAAGCTCAATTTTGCCCGGGATCTGCGTGCCGGTGACCACTTTTCTGTGCTGATGAATGATCAGTACATAGAAGGGGAGTCGACCGGTGTCAGCCAGGTGTTGGGATTACGCATTCAAAACGGCCGCAATGAAATCACTGCGTTTCAGAGCACAGATGGCAACTTCTATGATGAGAAAGGGCGGAGTTTGGCGCGGGCCTTCCAGCGGATCCCGCTGGAGAAACGCTATAGGATCAGCTCATCATTCAACCCCAATCGCCGTCACCCGGTCACAGGGCGGGTTTCCCCCCATAACGGCACCGATTTTGCCGTACCGATAGGCACCAAGGTAGTAGCACCGGGTGACGGAGTGGTGACTCTGGTGACCAATCATAGATACGCCGGTAAATATATAGTGATAGAGCATGGCAACAAATACCGTACCCGATATCTGCATCTGTCCAAACCTTTGGTGCATAAGGGCCAGAGGGTCAGTCGTGGTCAGGTTATTGCGCTTTCCGGTAATACCGGGCGTTCGACCGGGCCGCATCTGCATTATGAGTTTCATGTCAACGGGCGGCCGGTGAATGCCATGAAGGCGGATATCCCCATGGCCAGCCAACTCTCCAAAGAGCAGATGCGTGAGTTCAGCCAATTGGTCAGTACCCGCAAGATGATGATGGATCTCGGTTAAATCCGCTTATTGGTTTTGCAGTAGCCAGCGCTCAACGGTGCTGGCTTTTTTATAAGCAAATTTTACCCATCCAGGCCCATTTGTTAGGGTGTGGAGAAAACCTGAGTGCAACAGGAGGAAAAATGAAGTTATGGCATGCACTGGTATTGATGTTATTGAGCCTGGCGCTGCCGGTTATGGCGGCTGAAGAGCCCCCAAAACCTTATTCGGAGCAGAGTATTTACGACAAACCCTTGATGGAGCGCTATGTGCTCGATGAGCTCAAGTCGATACGGCAAGATATGCAGTCGCTGGAAAAACGGGTCACGGTCGATATTACCGACCGAGAGTTGGCGGTGGCCGACAAGTCGATGAACTATGCCAATGTGACTGTGACCTACTTCTTTTACCTCATTGCCGCCGCTGTGTCTCTGATCGCCTTGGTGGGGTGGCAGTCACTCAAGGATATTCGCGATAAGACCCAGGAGATGGCCAACGAGAAACTGGAGGCGATTGCCGCCCAGTATGAGAAAAAGTTTCAGGAGATGGAGCGTGAGCTGAAACGAAAGAGCCGGATCATTACGGAAAACAACAAGGAAATTGAACGGATCAACGAGATACACAACCTGTGGATCCGCGCTCAACATTCGCAAACGCCGGAGCAGCGAATCGAAATCTACAACGATATTCTCAAAATACGTCCGGGCGATCTCGAAGCCTTAACCTACAAGGCCGATGCCGCCATGGAAATGGGCGAGTATCACTGGGCGATGAGCATCTGTAACCGGGTGTTGGAAGTGGATCCCAAGAACGCCAATGCGCTTTATCAGCGGGCCTGCGCCTTTACCCGCATGGGCTCGGAAGAGCAGGCGATTTCCGATCTGGAATTGGCTGTGGGTTTCAGTGCCTCACTCAGTGAGGCGGCCAAGGAGGAGAAAGACTTTGATTCCCTGCATGGCTACAAACGTTTTGACGATCTGATCAGCGACGACTAACAGTAATGTCGGGCAATTATCTAGTTCTGCGGAAGGGTTAACCTGCCTGCTGTAGCCGCTGTTGATACTTAAGGGCGCAGCGGCACAGTTTGCCCTTGAGTGCCGGGCAGCCGCCGCAGGGGGATTTCTTAAAGGGGCGCAGCGCAAAGCTCATGCTGCCGGTCTGGGGTTTTAGGCTGTGAAGTTGTCCGAGTTCGACAGAAGCTTGATTGGCGGCAATCCAGGTGCTGGCTCGGTTTTGCAGCTCTGCCTTGAGCAGTTTCTTTTGCGGTTTTTTGAGCTTCTTTTGCCGGGAGAGTTCAGTGGGCAGTTGCTGCTCTAATGCACTAACCAAGCCTTTGCCAAGGCGTTTGCGGCTGGACTTGCCGAGTGCGGGTTGCGTCTTTTTCAACGCCTTCTTGGCCTGCTTATGGCATATCTTGGAAATATGCTTGCTTATCTTGGGCATAAACCACTCCACATCTAATTGGTATCGTCTGCTAAAACAGAAAAGCGCTGTCATATGCCGACCTGGTTAATCGCAGCATTCAATGACGGCCTGAAAAGTCAGAGTAAAAAAGCAAAGTCGATACCTGGAACTGAAAGTGATTTTAAATGAAAACCATTATCAGTCAATAAAAGATTGTTAATAAACAGAACTCTCCTGTGGTTACTTTTATCTTCAATGAGGGTTTGATAGACGGTTGAAACAGATGACCCGGCAAATGCCGGGTCATAGTTATTCTATCTGACGGGTTATTTGACCTGACAGGTTGAATATCAGATGCAGCGCTGTTTCAGGTTTACTCTTGGGCGAGAGTCACTTCATTCCTGCAAGAGGGGACCGGAGCCGAAAACCCTAACCTTGAATTCGTTTTAGATAATCCAATGCGCCACAAACCGCAGCTACCTGGGCGGCATTGCACTGTTCATCGCTTGCCTGCGGGCTGTCGGGGTAGACTTCCGTGGTGCAGGTGTATGGGGCATTGGTAACCGAGGCACATAAACCAAGTTGCTTGAGCGGATAACGGATAACGCCGTGGTCGACCACAGGAGAGCCGATGATCTTGCCGTCTTTGTCGGCCGGAGCGATATGGGTCACTTTGGCGACCGCTTCGATAATGGCTCGTTGGAATTCAGGTTGCGGCATGGCTTCATCATCTACCACATAAAAACCGTCCGGGATCTCGCCGGGAGCTATGATTTTGCCATCGCGGGCCGCCAGCGCCGGGCGAAACTCGGTTTCATCCGTGTCTGTGGTTTCATGCAGATCGATATGAGCCAGGAAAGGGGCGCCGTGGCTAGCAACCAGAGCCATCAATGCGGCAGACTCTTCTGCCGGGCTGGGTTCAAAGAAGGAGCGGTTGGGATCGATAGCCAAGGGATTCCAACGGTTGATGACTTCGTATCCCCAAGGGCTGACACAGGGGACGACCAGGAGGTTGAAATCCGCTTGATAGCGCTCGGCTTCCTGCTCAAGAAACTGCAGCGCACCTTGAACGCCACTGGTTTCATAACCGTGGATCCCGCCAGTGACCAATACCCAGGGCTTATTTGCCTGTGGTGATTTACTCTGCAGGGCGAGCAGGGGATAACGTTCCGGGTCATAACTTAAGGCGCCGTACCGGCGGCATTCAAAAGCTATGTTGAGGGCATAGATCTTGTCGAGCACCTGTTCACGGTAGCTGCGTTTAATGCTTTGGGTGGCGCGCCAGGCGGATTTTTCGGCCTCTCCCCAGGGAGTACCTGGAGTGCCTATAGGGTATTCTTGACTCATGGATTGCCTCCTTATTTCTTTTATAAAACGTGTATGAATGGCGTATGAATAGCAAAACGCAGCCCATTGGACTGCGTTTATTCTTGAGGAAAATGTTACTGGGCGTTAAAGGCCTGACCGTTTTCCTGCAGGCTGTCGTCGCCCATCAGATATAGATAAACGGGCATTATCTGCTCTGGCGTCTTGAGATCCAGTGGGTTCTCTGCCGGATAAGCCTTGGCGCGCATGCCGGTGCGGGTTGCTCCCGGATTGATACTGTTGGCGCGCACCTGGGTGCCTTCACATTCATGAGCCAGCACCTGCATCATGCCTTCGGTAGCAAACTTGGAGAAGGCGTATGGGCCCCAGTAAGCGCGGCCCTTACGGCCAACACTGCTGGAGGTAAAAATAATTGAGGCGTGCTCGGCCTTGCGCATCACAGGCAACAGTGCCTTGGTCATCATAACTTCCGCCACCACATTGACCTTGAGCAGATCTTCCAGTGACTGAATATCGATATGTTCAAACGGCCCCAAAGCGCCCAACAGGCTGGCATTATGCAGTAGGCCATCGAGCTTGCCGAATTGCTGCTCTATGGTTTCGGCCATGTCGCGGTAGTTTTGTTCGCTGGCGCCCTTGAGATCCAGAGGTACAATCGCTGGCGTCGGGCCGCCGGCGGCTTCAATTTCATCGTAAACGGCTTCCAGCTTCTTGACCGTCTTGCCCAGCAGGATCACTGTGGCGCCATGGGCGGCATAGGTTTTGGCTGCGGTTTTACCGATACCGTCGCCGGCACCGGTTACCAGAATAGTTTTGCCCTTGAGAAGATCTTTTGCTGCTTGATATTCCAACATGGGGAGTTATTTCCTCTTCGCGCTAAAGCCCGCCAATACTCGACTCACTACAGCGGTATACATCTGTTTAAAACAAATGACTGTTCATAGTTACTTTTCGTTGCGGTCAACTGTGACAAAAATGTAGCTAACTCAATATTTTTACGTTAACTTGAGACAGGCTGAGTACAGATTTCAGCTCCTCTGGTCACAGTGTCTGGGGTATTGTGACCAATTTCTTGGGGAAAACAAAATTATTACAACAAGATTTGGGGAAAAAAGATGAAAAGACTCATTTTGGGTGTTGCAATCACATCTGCACTTGGACTGACAGCATGTGGTGAAGACAGCTATAACGAACTTAAGGATAAGACCGAGCCGCTCATCCCTGAGTCCCATTTGGTGTTTGATCCTGCCAAAGCTGAAGTTCCCTTGCCAAACGACTTACTGCTCAATGGCACCACAGACGGTACCTTGAATATTCCCGGGGAAGCCTCCGGTGACTATACCAATCCGCAGTTGGCGCTGGGTGCGCTGGATGGTTGGTCAACTACCCAGCCGATAACCATAGACATTGAACCTTCCAAAGACAACAGCGGCAATACCCTGAGCCTGCTGGCATCTTCCGTGGCCCAGCCGGGAGCGGTGAGAATGTTTGAAGCCGTCAGCGGCGGCCCGCTTTCATCCAAAGCCGAGTGCCAGACCAAGCCTTCGGTTTCTGCCTGTGAAGTGGGTGAAGAGCTGGCTTGGGGTGAAGACTTCATCACTCAAGCGTCCGGCAACAAGATAGTTATTGTTCCACTGAAGCCGCTTAAGCCCGCTCAGTCCTATATTTACGCCACCACTAAACTCATCATGGATTCGGCTGGGCGCCCGATAGCGCCTTCCTATACCTATGGTTTGTTGAAACTGGATATCGACACAGCGCCGCTGGAAACCGCCGATCAATTGATGCTGCAAACTCTGGTAAACAGTTATGAGAAGGGCATGGCATCGGCTCACGGCGTTGACAAGGAAAGCATTACCTATTCAGGCCTGTTTACCACCCAGTCGGTGGCCGATGTTTATGAAACGACCAAGCTGCTGATGTTGCAACCCGGCTCACCCTATGCACCCAAGTGGCTGCAAACTCCGACTCCCGCCGGTTATACAGTGGCGATGGCAGCTGGGCTCAGCCCTGCTGATGGCATAGCCTATGCGTTGGCGGATTTGGCCGATGTCTACACTGCGGCCATTGAAGTGCCGGTTTACGGTACTTGTTCATCGGCGAGCTGTGATGGCATTAACGGTTACTGGCAAGCCCAGGGCGACAGCCCGGTATCTGTGTTGCTGGCGTTGCAGGCCGGCACTCTGAGCCAGGAGAAGTTTGCCGCCCAGGCGATGGCGTACAATATAGATCCCGCCGCAGCACTGGCCAATCCTTCCTTGTTGGCCGGCAAAGCGTGGAAGCTGGATGATGGCAGTGCAGTCGATAAGACTAAGCACCTAACCCGTTTTAATCCTATTCCGGCTATTCGCAACTACGAAACTGTGCCTGTGCTGATCTCCATGCCCAACGCCACTAAGCTTGCGGCGTTTTATGCCAGCCAGGGCTTGCCTTTTACGCCACCAACCAGTGGCTGGCCCACCACGATAGCGCTGCATGGTTTGGGTGGCGGCAAAGAGATGTCGCTGGCCTATGCCGGCAGTTATGCCGCAGCCGGTGTGGCTACGGTGGCCATAGATATGCCGCTGCACGGTGCCCGTTCATTTGATGCCAATGGTGACGGCATCTATGAAGTCTCGGCCTCAGGTGCGGCCTATGGTAAGGTTGTCGGTAAGCCGGATGCCTTCCAAAATGGCAATCCGCTGGTATTTGTCAATATAGAAAGCACGCTGTCGGTAAGGGATAACTTCCGCCAGGCGACCATGGATCATCTGGCGCTTAGAGTCGCGATAACAGGTATGTCGGCGCAACTTATCGAAATGGGCGCGCCTCAGGTTTTTGACAATAACCAGATAACCGCTCAGGGGCTTAGCCTTGGCGCCATTGTCGGCACCAACTTCGCGACCTATGCCAGCACAGGTTTGAAAGACCCTGCATCCGGCACAGCCTTGCCCAACTACTATGGCATCAAGGGCGCATCTTTGGTGGCGCCTAGCGGCGGCCTGGCGGGCTCTTTCGCCGGTTCTGCCACCTTTGCACCTTTGTTGTTTGCCAATGTGACGGCTTCCGATACCTTCAAGGCCTTGGTGAATGCGGCCAATAAACAAGGATATCAGCCGGGCTCGGCCGAATATGAAGCTCTGGTTCAGGAGGTATACGCCGAATTTATCCCTACCTTTGCCTTTGCGGTGCAAACCGGGATAGAGTCAGCCGATCCTATCAACCAGACTGCCATGCTCAAGGCCACGGGTTTGCCGGTTCATCTGGTGGAAATCGTCGGTGATGGCGCTGGTAACAAGGGCGATCAGGTTCTGCCTGGTACTGTCGCGGGCTTCCCGCTGTCCGGCACTGAGCCTTTGATTGCGACTCTGGGGCTTAACTGCGTCGATCAGACCAGCGCTGGTGGCGGCGCCGTACGCTTTGCCAAGGGGCACCACAGCTCGCTCATCGACCCATCTGAAGTTCCGGGCGTGACTGATGGCATGGCGGCTCAGGCGACAGCAGAAATGCAGTCTCAGGTGTCTATTTTTGCCTCTTCTGCCGGTAAAGATGGTGCCAGTATTTTGGTAACAAACCCAGCAGTCTTGCAAGGTTGTGGCGGTTGAAACGTTATTGGGTGCAAGTTTCGCCATGAGCAGACGCAGCACTTGAAGTCGCCAAGTCATGGCAAATGATTTCGCAAAGCACTAAAAAATCCGATGACGATGAGTCATCGGATTTTTTTATGTGAAGCTTGATTGTCGTTCAGTGTTTAATTCGTATCAGGGAGATAACTTCATCAGGAGTCAAAGTATGACTTAAGCTCAGAAATATGATGAACGCACTGACAAGCGCCATATTGTGGGGAAGACAACCTCAGTCGACAGCCACATAAAAGTTTACTCGTATCTTCACATCAACTACTGACAACAGGTTGTCAGTAGCACAGATGCATACTTGCTGTCGCACTGATAGCCAAGTGTGTAAGGGCGCTGGAGGATGAGCCTTCTGTGATAATTGAATCAAGATGGAGAAGATAAAATGTCAACAGAAATCCCTTTGGTCTGGAGTGAGATCCCGGTTGCCGATATGGCCCGTGCCAAGCATTTTTATCAAGAGGTTTTGGGGCTGCATTGCAACGAAGATCCTATGCCTGATTGCGAGTATGTCAGTGTCAGCAGTACCAGTAGCGATAGTGCGTGTTTAGGTTTGATCAAACACCCACAGATGGCACCTTCATTGACGGCCTCAGTGGTTTATCTCAATCTGGGTGACAGTTTGGGTACCACAATAGGCAAACTGGAAGCGCAAGGGGTGCAGATCCTGTTGCCGCCCATGGCTATCAAGGAAGGTGAATGTGGTTATTGCGCTCAAATAGCCGACTCTGAAGGCAACCGACTTGGCTTGTGGGCCATGCAGCTGTAAGCTCAGCGCAATTATCCTTATCGGGACCGACGCATTGTCGGTCTTTGTATGGCGTCACCCCACTTTGCATCGAAGTTTACTTATTCTGCGAGGATGAAAAGATGGCGAGGCTAATAGGGCAATGGAAGTTTTGTCTGGCTACATCGACATAGGCCAGTGTCGGATGCGCAGCTTTTCAATTCGCACTTCGGTGGTAAATCAAACATTTATAAGGAATGATATAAGTCATGTGCCGTGCTGATCGTTTGTTTCAGATAGTGCAGATACTGCGTCATCGCCGCTTGACCACGGCGGCCGTATTGGCTGAGCGCTTGGAAGTGTCGGTCAGAACCATCTATCGGGATATTCAGGATCTCTGTCTCAGCGGGATCCCCATCGAAGGGGAGGCGGGACTGGGCTATCTGCTGCGTCAGGAGGTGAGTGTACCACCCTTGATGTTCAACGAGGCTGAACTGGAAGCGATCCAACTGGGGATCCGTATGGTGCAGACCTGGGGCGGTAATGAACTTGGCAAGGCAGCCAAACAGGCGCTTATCAAGGTAGAAGCTGTGGTGCCGGAGCGTTTACGCGCGTTGCAGAGTTTGATGTTTTCACCGGATTTCTACCTTGATCAACAAGATTTTGTCTACCTGGATCCGTTACGTATTGCCGCCAGGCTACGCCATTTTGTGCTGCTCGACTATCAGGATGTCAAAGGCAGTGCCAGTCAGCGCAAGATAAGGCCGCTGGCGATCTACTTTTGGCGCGGCACCTGGACTTTGCTGGCCTGGTGCGAACTGAGAGAAGATTTTCGCTCCTTTCGGGTGGACCGTATTGTTAATCTGTCACAGCTGGCGGAGCGTTTTCCTATTACCCCGGGGCAAGAGATGGAAGATTTTGTTCGCCTTATGGAAGCCGACTATCAAAACCAGGTGTAAAGCCAAGATTAACCCTTATAAATGACGCGGCATCTAATAGTTCTTGATATGTCGGCATTATCTTTTTTGCTCCCAGAATGCTGGATTCCTATGCTTAAAGCCTGCTGGCGCAATAATCCATTCCCGGGAGTTTACCGAGTCATTGCCCTGAGTTCGTTTATCACCCCAGGGTATTTATCTTTCCGCCTGGTAAGCCATTTAAAGCCAATGATATAGAACGTAAGCAGGACTTCAGTGAGACGGTGGCGAATTATCATGAGATGCAAAAAGCCTATGAGGCTTTCGGTGATGAGTTAATTGAAGTGCCCAAATGGTCGGTTGCGAAGAGAGCCGGTTTCATTTTGCTCAAGGTGAGCGAGGCACTGCAAACGCCTTAAGCCGTCGCTCACATTTTCTTCGTTACTTTCTGTTTCTCAGCCATTCAACCAGAGGTTACGGTTTAATCCCCGGGCTGAACCTACCAAACGCTCAGTTTAAATATTGCTAATATCACAGCAGAGGTCAGCAGTCCAAGACCGCCCAAAACACAAACCACTTTTTCCGGGTAGCGTGAACCCAGTTCGGGAAAGAGGATAGCGCCCAGGCTGAAGCTTGGGATCATCTCGTACAGTAACCCCATTCTCTGGTTGCTTGCCGGTGCAAATGGCGGCAGGTAGAAGTAACAGAGCAGATAAATAGCCAAGGTGATAATCGCGAGCCATTCATAGCCCAGAAAGGGCTCATCGGCCTTGAGCAGACGGCGCAGCAGGATAATCATAATCGCCGTGATTAAAAGTAGCATGACACTTACCTGTAAATAAATTGGCCGCCACAAACTAAGGGATCAGAGCTGAGCTGACAAGCGCAAAAGAGAAAAAGCGCCGCAGGGGCGACGCTTTTTGACGCCATTTACCAGCTCAGGTGGTAATTGATGGCAAAAGTGCGGCCACGGCCGTGATAGTCAAACATCTTCTCCGGGCCGTAAGTCGGGCTGTAGAAGTAAGCGGCTCGCTGGCCCCAAAGGGTGCTGTAGTCCTTATCAAGCAGGTTTTCGATGCCATAGCTCAGGGTGCCGACTGCCAGTTCGATGGAGCCGAGCAGATCCAAAGTGGTATAGCTGCCTAACTCACTTCTCTGGCCATCATTTGCCTTGAAGCGATAGTCAGAGTCGGCGCTGAAGCTGTGCTCGGCCTGCAATCTTAACTGCTGGCTGTCACCGCGCCAGGCGATAAAGGCCGTGGCTTTGGAAGGTGAAGCATAGGTGACTGTCTCATCAATCCAGTCGGAGCCATTTTTGATTTCACTGCGAACCAGATGCAGGTTGCTGCCCACCTGCCAGGCGCTGCTGATATCGAAGTTCAGCTGGGCTTCCAGGCCATAGGTGCGTTTATCCTTGTCCTTGACTTCTATGGTCAGATCGCTGCGATTGACCTCAATCACCTTATCCGAGATGGCGTAATACAGACTGGCCTGGGCCTGCCAACGGTCGGCCAGATAGCGCCAGCCCAGTTCAAAGGAGTCTGTTTTGATGCCATCGAGGCGGGAATCATTGATATTGATGCTGTTGGTCAGTTGCAGATAACCATCGGCATCGGCCTGATAGCTGCCGCGACCATAGTATTTGGACAGATCCGGCAGCTCAAAGCCTTGCGAGTAGGCGAGCCACAGTTGTTGATCCCGGCTCAGTTTAGCCACCAAGCCCAGGTTAACCAGGCCGACATGGTAGTCTGTGCTGCCGCCCTTGATAATATCGGCGCCCGGCGCCTTACCCTGGGCAATCGCCACCTGTTGGTTATAGCCGATAAAGTCATCGACACTGTTGTCCATCTGCTGATAACGATAACCTGCGTTGAGCACCAGATAGTCGTTGATATCCCAGCTGCCCTGCAGGAAGGCTGCGATGGACTCGACACTGAAGTCGACATATCGGCCTGTGGTGAACAGCTCCTTCATGGTCAAACCGCCACTCTGGTTGGCGGCGTCGAGATCAAAACTCATCTGATCCGAGTCGAAGCTCTCCTTGTCCCAGTCGATGCCCCAGGTGAGTTTGAGGCTGTCGCTGGGTCTGGATTCCAACACGGCTTTCAGGCCATAAATGCCGGTGTTTTGTGATGAGGCCGAGAAGTTGTAAACCCCGAGGGTTTCACTGACATAAGGGAAGGGGTGAAAGTCGAGATCTTCCTTGCGGTAAAAGCCTTGCAGGTACAAGGTTTGGCCGAGAAAGTCAGCCTGGGTATAGCTGAGGTTCAGTAAGGTACGATCGGTTTTGGGACTGCGATCGGCATTCAATCCCTTGCGGCTTTCAAGCTGGGAAGCATCTGAGGTGACGCCGCTGAAGTTTTCCCCCATATAGAGGCCGTGGTCGCCATCGGACTCATTGTTGTAAAACTGCACCAGGGCACTGAGGGTGGCATTGTTTGGCAGGCTCCAATCCAGGTTGGCCATCAGATCATAACCTTGGGTGTACTGCATGCCGGTTTGGGTGATATCCGGCATCACCTGATCGCCGCTGCCGTCGAACCACTGGCCATTTTCCTGCCAGGCGGCACTGAAACGTCCCTTGAGGGTATCGCTGCCACCGGCCACGGCAAAGGCAGTGCGGTAATCCAAGTCATCACTGCCGTTAAAACCCGATTTGAAACCTGCCTCGGCTTCAAAGGTATCCAGGCTGTCGGCGGCTTTTTTGGTCACTATATTGATAGCGCCGCCCAAAGCACCGCCGCCATAGAGGGCCGAGGCGCCGGCCAAGACTTCAATGCGGGCGATGTTAAAGGGATCTATGCTGTCCAGCTGGCGGCTGATCCCCCTGGAGGTGTTCATGGATACGCCGTCTATCAGCACCACCATGGCACGGCCGCGCATGTTCTGACCAAAGTTGGTCCGGCCCTGGCTGGATACGTCCATGGAGGGAACCAGGGCGGCCAGCATCTCTTTCACGCCTTTGCCGCTGTTTATCTGCTCACGGATGCTGTTTTCATCAATTAACCAAACTGTGCCGGAGAGCTCACTTATCTGGGTCGGGGTACGGTTGGCACTGACTACCATACGCTCCATCTGGGCTTCTTCGGCCAAGGCGGCTCCCATCAGCAGCAATTGACTGCAGACAGCAGCGGCAACAAGGCTCATCCGAGCCGTGGATTTGGGCATAACATTCTCCTATAAAAATCAGGGGTTAAATGAGGCACCAGACAGGGATCCAGCAGGCGAACACCAGGCTGAGTGTCTTCTTGCCGGGTTGGTATCCCAAGGCTAAAGACAGCACCAAGGCTGGTGCCAACAGCAGGATCAACAGCCGGGCATCCAGCCCAAAACTGGCCAATACCAGCATGATTGCCAGCAAGACCAATCCCTCACACCAAAGCAGTTGGTTACAGCGCAACAACAGCGGGGACGTTTCCATATTATTTTGCCTCCAGAATGAGGCTATATTTTAATTGCAAATAAAAATGGTTCGCAATTGAATTTACAGTGCGGGCGGGAATGGGGGTTACTTGTGAATGAGTCTCACGTTAACGCAATTCATCTTACATATATCGCTTTCACTCGCGTTCTTGAAAGATCAAACTTTTAGCCGGAATAGTATAAAATGACCCACCTAATTTCGGTGCAAGGCAAAGTCAGATGTCAATATGGGGGTCTGTCTTGATGAAATGCCTTGCTGTCATAGAAGGAGTGTCAGTGCAGCAGAATAATCCTTATCAGGCCTCTTGTCCGGCGCAAATCTGGGTTGATGCCGATGCCTGCCCGGTTGTGGTCCGCGAGATGTTGGTGCGGGCGGCAGCGCGTACCGGCATCAATATCACTTTTGTCGCCAATCAGGCACTCAGGATCACAGGCGCTGCCAGTGTCAAAACCTTACAGGTGCCCAAGGGGTTTGATGTGGCCGATAACGAAATCGTGCGCCTGTGTCACGCCGGTGATTTGGTGATCAGTAATGATATTCCGCTGGCGGCCGAAGTGATAGACAAGGGAGCCAAGGCGCTCAATAGCCGTGGTGAGCTGCTGAATCGAGACAATGTGCGTGCCCGCCTCAATATGCGGGATTTTCTCGATACCCTGCGTGCCAGCGGTATAGATACCGGCGGCAGTCCCAAGTTGAGCCAGGCAGATAGACAGGCCTTTGCTAATGAGCTGGATAAATATCTGCTGCACTGGCAGCGCGCTAAGACGCGTCAGGGCTAAGCCGGCCAAGTAATAGTTCGCTCAGAGAATCAAAAGCCTGGAAACTTGAAAGCTCAGCGATTCGAAAGTTCAGCGATTCGAAAACATAGTGGCTCGCAAGTTTCGCGGCTATGCAAGATTCAGAGCCGATACAGAATTTATTTCCTATTTAAGATTTGGCTGCAGCTCAAGACCTGTCATCCATTCAAGACTTAACGCTCCATTCAAGACTGGGCATCCACTCAAGAGTCGGCCAGATCCGGCGCCTCCGGCAGCGCCTGCTGCAGAAAGTCCAAGAGCAGGCTGACCTTGGGCGACAGATGGCGGTTCTGTGGGTATAAGGCCCAAATCCCCTCCGGCGCCGCCTGGTAAGCCTCAAGCACTGATACCAGGGCACCGCTGGCGAGATCCTCGCCGACATAATAATCGGGCAGTTGCACCAGCCCGAGCCCTTTGCGGGCGGCATCCAATAACCCAGGGCCAGAATTACACACCAAGCGGCCACTCAAACGCCATTGACGTTCCTGGCCCAGCTCGATAAAACGCCAGTAAGGGTGGTTACCCAGCAAACATTGATGCCGGTGCAGCTCGCCCAGAGTGTGGGGCACGCCGTGGTTGGCCAGATACTCCGGGCTGGCACAGACATAATTGCGGCGACTGCCAAGACGCCGCGCCATCAAGCTAGAGTCCGCCAGCTTACCCAGCCGAATCGCCAAATCATAACCGCCATCAATCAGATCCAGCGTCTTGTTGTTGAGATCCAGTTGCAGATCCAGCTTGGGGTGCAGGCAGAGAAAGTCATTCAGCAGCGGCAGAATAAACTGCTCGCCGTAAGTGACAGGCGCCGTCACCCGCAGCAAGCCCTGCGGGGTTTGTTTCAAACTGCCAAGGGCGCGTTCGGCTTCTTCTATACCATCTTGCAGCAAGCGGCAGTGGCGATAATAAAGCTGACCCTCTTCACTGAGCGACACCTTGCGGGTAGTGCGATAGAAGAGTTTGCTCGCCAGGCGTTTCTCCAGCGCGGCGATTTGGCGGCTTATCTGCGCCACAGACAAGTTGAGTCGCTCGGCGGCGCGGGTAAAGCTCTGGCTCTCGGCCACGGCGATAAATTCGCTGATCCCTTCCCAGTGGTTCATTATTACTTCTCAGTAAAAGTGATTTGTATATTTGGCTGATTATCTTTTATTTTGGAATAAATACAATGTTGGCATCCGGTTTATGAGCCAAGAGGTTCGATACCGAATCAATCACAACAGAAGGAAGCGACAATGACAGACAAATTTATCAAGTCCCGCGCCGCCGTAGCCTGGGCTGCAGGTGAGCCGTTGAAGATGGAAGAGGTGGATGTGATGTTGCCCAAGGCCGGTGAGGTGTTGGTGCGCATTGTTGCCAGTGGTGTGTGCCATACCGATGCTTTTACTTTGAGCGGCGACGACCCTGAAGGCGTGTTTCCGGCCATTCTCGGCCATGAGGGCGGCGGCATAGTGGAGATGGTCGGCGAAGGCGTCACCAGTGTGGCGGTGGGCGATCATGTTATTCCTCTTTACACGCCTGAATGCGGTGAGTGTAAGTTCTGCCGCTCGGGCAAGACCAATCTGTGTCAGAAGATCCGTGAGACCCAGGGCAAGGGCCTGATGCCGGATGGTACCACCCGTTTCTTCAAAGACGGCAAGCCGATTTTCCACTACATGGGCTGCTCGACTTTCTCTGAATATACGGTATTGCCTGAGATCTCCCTGGCCAAGGTCAACAAGTCGGCGCCGCTGGAAGAGATTTGCCTTCTGGGCTGCGGTGTCACTACCGGCATGGGCGCTGTAATGAACACTGCCAAGGTGGAAGAGGGCGCCACTGTAGCCATCTTCGGGCTCGGCGGTATAGGGTTATCGGCGGTGATTGGCGCTGTGATGGCGAAAGCCGGTCGTATCATAGGCATAGATGTCAATGAGTCCAAGTTTGAACTGGCGAAGAAGCTGGGGGCGACCGAGTGCATCAACCCCAAGGACTATGACAAGCCTATTCAGCAGGTGATTGTGGATTTGACCGATGGCGGCGTCGATTACTCGTTTGAGTGCATCGGTAATGTGGATGTGATGCGTTCGGCGCTCGAGTGTTGCCACAAGGGCTGGGGCGAGTCAGTGATCATTGGGGTTGCCGGTGCCGGGCAAGAGATCTCCACCAGACCTTTCCAACTGGTGACCGGCCGGGTATGGAAAGGTTCGGCTTTCGGTGGTGTCAAAGGACGCTCACAGTTGCCAGGCATAGTGGAAGATTATCTGGCCGGTAAGTTCAAGCTGGATGACTTTATCACCCACACCATGGGGCTTGAAGATATCAATGAAGCCTTTGAGCTGATGCATGAAGGCAAGAGTATACGCAGCGTGATCCACTTCTGAGGACCTTCTGATGGAAAATATCAGTAATAACAGGTCGTTTGGAGGCTGGCACAAGCAGTACCGTCATCACTCCAGCAGTCTGAACTGCGAGATGCGTTTCGCCATCTATCTGCCGGAGCAGGCTAATAGCCAAAAGGTACCTGTGCTGTATTGGCTCTCCGGGCTGACCTGTACGGATGAAAACTTTATGCAAAAGGCCGGGGCCCAGCGCCTCGCTTCTCAGCTGGGGCTGGCGATAGTTTGCCCGGATACCAGTCCGCGCGGAGAAGGTGTGGCCGATGCCGAAGATGCCGCTTACGATCTGGGGTTGGGGGCCGGTTTTTATGTCAATGCTACCCAGGCTCCCTGGAGCAATCACTATCGTATGTATGACTATGTGGTAGATGAGTTGCCGGCCTTGATAGAGCAGCACTTTCCGGTATCGGATAAGCGCGCTATTGCCGGTCACTCAATGGGCGGCCACGGCGCGTTGATGATAGCCCTGAAAAATCCAGGCCGTTATCTCAGCGCCAGCGCCTTTGCCCCCATCAGTCATCCTAGCCAGTGCCCCTGGGGCCAGAAGGCGTTTGCCGCTTATCTTGGCAGTGACAGGGAGGCTTGGAAGGCCTATGACACGGTAGAGCTGATAAAAAGTGGTGCCAAAGGGCTGCCGATGCGGGTCGATCAGGGCGAGAGTGATCTGTTTCTGGCCGAGCAGTTACTGCCACAGGCCTTGCAGGCCGCCGCCACTGACGCTGGAATTGCGCTGAGTTTTCACAGCCACCCCGGCTATGATCACAGCTACTATTTTATCGCCTCATTTATCGACGAGCAGCTTAAGTTTCATGCCAGCCATCTGGGCTTGTAAACGCTGAGCCTCTCAAATGCAGCGCCGCCGAGGGTTTGCCCCGGCGGCGCTTTTTTATGGGTTATAGCGGCCATTGCCCGGTATCCGCTTGTTGAGTACTTTCTGGTTTACCCCACTTTTGTCTGAGGGGGATTAACGAGCGCAGGGGTTAATGGGAGGGAGCATGAAAATAGGCAGATGGCAGACACCCTTCGAGCAGGGGGATCTTTTTATCACTGGGCTCTTCTGGGGCGGTGATTTCATGTTGCAGCTTCCCGGCGGCAAACGCTATCAAATCAAAAATACGCCCCATCCCGGGGGCGATCTCAGCCTGGAGCTGTTTCATTTACCGAGTGAAGGGCGCTATCGGCTGCATTACCGCTCGGTCACTGCGTTTCGTATGTTGGATGAACATGGGTTGCTGGAGCTATGGCAGGCGCTGAGCGAGCTTGGGGACGAACAGGGTTACAACAGCCGCCTGATTAAAGATCACGCCTGGTCGCAGGAAAGCCCAATCAGTTTCTTCCATGGGCACAGTGACGGTTGGTCACATCTTATCTGCACCGGCGATGAGTGTGTTGAGGTGTTGTGCCCGAGCGCGCCGGAAATCATCTATCTTGGCAAATGTGCTGCCAAGGAGGATTGAGAAACCTTAGGGAAGCTGAGATCAGTTTATTTCGACCTTTTCCATTCCCAGTTGCTGCAGCGCTATCACGGCCTGGGTGCGATTGCGAACCCCTAGCTTTCGGAAGATAGCGGTGGCGTGGGCCTTGATGGTCGCCTCGGATACGCCCAGGTCGTAGGCTATCTGCTTGTTGAGCAGGCCTTCGGCAAACATCTGCAACACCTTGTATTGCTGCGGCGTCAGCTCAGAGAGCTTGCCGGCGACCTTGTCGGTATCATTTTCATCATCAATTTCAACCAATTCTATGCCTCTAGGCAGCCAGATATCGCCGAACATTACCGCGGTGATTGCGTCGATAAAGGTTTCCATTGAGGCTGACTTGGGAATAAAGCCGGCGCCGCCGTAGTGCAGGGCACGGCTGATAGTGGCGGCATCTTCATGGGCTGAAATCACTATTACCGGCAGTTCGGGAAAGTGAGCACGCAGATGGATAAGGGTGGAGTAGCCATGGGAGCCTGGCATCTGCAGATCCAGCAGCACCAGATCATAGTCCTGGTGAGTTTGCTCAAGCAGCTGTTGCAGCCCATCGGCACTGTCGGCCTCAAACCAGCGAGTGTTGGAAAAGCCGCTGTTAAGCGCCTGGCGCAGGGCATTGCGAAATAATGGGTGATCATCGGCGATGATAATATTTAAGTTTTCTGGCTTCATGGCTTGTTATGATTATGGCTCTGCACGCTGAAGAAGGGTCAATGTAACAGAAAAGTGACAAATAATCCTATTGCTTTATCAGGCTTTAAGTGACTTTTTGTTACCGTCGCTTTTAGACTTTAGTCGAGAACGACAGTCAATAAAAGCCTTTTCAGCGGCAAACAGGGTTGCCGGATAAAACTTACATAGCCTTTAGTCAGAAACAGGCTCGGATTATGCGAAATAAGCGAAAGGGCCTAGTTGGCTAGATCATCGCTCCAGATCTGGGTCGGCTTTCTGTCTTCATCGACGGCCACGAAGGTGAAGACACCGCGGATAGCGTGCTCGCGCTTATCCTGATACATATCTTCTACAAAAATGTTCACTTCGACTTTCATCGAGGTGTTGCCCACATGGATCACTCGGGCGATCAATTCTGCCAAGCTGCCGGCGGGGATAGGCTTTTTGAAATCGATTCTGTCAGAGCTGACGGTGACCAGTGTCTTGCGACAAAAGCGGGTGGCGGCAATAAAAGCGGTTTCATCCATCCAGGCGAGGGCTTCACCGCCAAACAGTGTGTTGTGATGATTGGTAATGGACGGGAAAACCGCCTTGATCACCCGAGCCTCGGCTTGTTCAATTCGGCGTGCTACGGCCACTTCATATTGGCTCTGTGTCGTTTCTGGCATACGGCAACCTCTGGTTATGCTGGAAAATCAGGGGCGGTATTATAGTTCGACCAAAGGCGGATTGACAGCCTGGGCCAGAAAGCTCTGCATGAAAAATATTGGATGTTCGAAAGTATCCGGGCATGAAAAAGCCCCGGCATCTCCAGCGTGGAGATAGCGGGGCGATTCCATTTCAGTGGCCTGTATCTGGGGGGCTTACTTGCCCAGCAGGCGACGTCTTTCCTTGGCGGCAGCGGCCAGATCTCTGAGCAGTTTTTCCGAGTCTTCCCAATGGAGACAGGCATCCGTGATGCTCTTGCCGTAAGTGAGGGGCTCACCTGCAATAACTTTCTGATTGCCTTCGACAATAAAGCTCTCGGCCATAATACCGGCAATAGCAGTAGAGCCACTGCGCAGCTGTGCCATGATATCTTCGGCGACTTCCAACTGCTTCTTGTGCTGCTTCTGGCTATTGCCATGGCTGAAGTCGACCACTATGCCGGAATGGATCCCAACCGAATCCATCTGCTCTCTGGCTTTGGCTACATCTTGCTCGCTGTAGTTGGGGGTTTTACCGCCGCGCAGAATGATATGCCCATAGGGATTACCATGGGTGCGATAGACCGCCAGTGAGCCGTCCTTGTCCGGAGAGTAGAAGATATGCGGTTCTCTGGCGGCGCGCACTGCATCGACGGCAATATTGATGTTGCCGTCGGTACCATTCTTGAAGCCTACAGGGCAGGAGAGCGCCGAGGCCATTTCACGGTGAATTTGGCTTTCTGTGGTGCGGGCTCCGATGGCGCCCCAGGTGATGAGATCGGCAATATACTGGCCGTTCACCATATCCAAAAATTCGGTGGCGATAGGCAGTTTCAGTTCGGTGATCTGCTGCAGCAACTTACGGGCCAGGCGTAGACCTTTATTGGGGCTGAAGCTGCCGTCCAAGTCAGGATCGGAAATCAGGCCTTTCCAGCCGACTATGGTGCGTGGTTTTTCAAAATAGACCCGCATTAGAATGCACAGATCGTCCTTGAGTTCATGGTGCAGTTTGGCCAGGCGGCCGGCATACTCAAGTGCTGCTTCTGTGTCATGGATGGAGCAAGGGCCTATGATGACCAACAAACGCGGATCGTCACCTTGAATAATGGCTTCGACTTCGCGGCGCTGTTCAATCAGGTAATCTGCGGCTTCCTGAGTCAATGGATACTCAGATGCGAGTTGGGCAGGTGAGATCACTTTACATAAGAGAGAGGTGCGTAATTCGTCTGTTTTAATGGTCATTCATGATACCGGGGGAAATTTCTTGAGCGCTTTGCGCTTATCTTGTGTCGGATTATAACCAATCGAGCCGAGCTGCAAAGTGGCAATTGTCCGATAATTGCCCAAGTGGGCCTTGAAAAAGTGTCAAGACCCACTTGAATCATTCAGGATTCGCACCGTGGTAACAAGTAGTTAGCCAGAAAATGCCAATATGTAACTCAGTTTCAACTCGAGCAGCATTTGTCTGCCGCTAGGGCGTTTTTTAGAACATATGGCGCTCAAGACCTGTGGCGTCGAGGATCTTGGTGGCAATTTCCTCGACCGATTGGTTGGTGGTGTCTATATAAGGGATGCGTTCTTTCTTAAACATCATCTCCACCTCTTTCACTTCGAGGCGGCATTGGCGCAAAGAGGAATAGCGGCTGTTTTCCATCCGGCTCTGACGTATCTCATGCAGGCGTACAGGTTCAATGGTCAGGCCAAACAGTTTGGATTTGTTGCGTTTTAGCACTTCAGGCAGCTTGAGGTTGTCCATGTCGTCTTGAATAAAGGGGTAGTTGGCGGCCTTGATGCCGAACTGCATCGACAGATAGAGGCTGGATGGCGTCTTGCCGCAGCGGGAAACCCCCAGCAGGATAATGTCGGCCTTGTCCATATGCTTCATGGTCTGGCCATCGTCGTTATCCATGGCAAAGTTGATGGCGTCGATACGCGCATCATAACCCGCTTTGGCCATTCCATGGGTTCGATGCAGTGAAGGGCTGGCGGTGACCCCTAATTGTTGCTCCAAGGGGGCGACGAAAGTGTTGAGGAAGTCGTAGTCCAGGCCCTCACTGGAATAAATGATGTCGCGAATTTCCGGTTTGACGATGGAATGAAACACCAGAGGCCGTTCCCCTGTTGTAATAAAACTATCATTAATCTGTTTTTTAACGGCTTCTGCTTTAACGGTATTTTCCACAAAAGGAATGGTAAGTGAATCAAATTCCAATGGAAATTGAGAAAGCACTGCGTGACCAAACACTTCGGCCGTGATTGCTGTTCCATCAGAAATGTAGAATACTTTACGTGCCATGCCGACCTCATGTAGTAATAAAATTACAAATAAAATTATAGATTTACGCTTGTTGCCTCGGAGTGTAAAATGCCGCTGCCCTCGTGTGAAGGGGCCACTGAAATAAACTTGCGGAGATAGAACTGTGCAGCAATACGTACTCTGGTATCAGGAATTAGGCATGGGTGACGTCAACAAGGTCGGCGGTAAAAACGCTTCTCTTGGTGAAATGATCAGTAATCTGGCCAATGCCGGTGTTCAAGTACCTGGCGGCTTTGCGACCACATCCCACGCGTTCAATGAGTTTCTTGAGCAAAGTGGAGTAAACCAGAAGATATATGACATTCTTGACACATTGGATGTAGATGATGTCAACGCACTGGCTAAAGTTGGTGCACAGATCAGACAGTGGGTTATTGAAACCCCATTTCAGCCAGAACTCGAACAAGCGATTCGAGAAGCTTACGAAAAATTAGCCTCTGAAACCCAAGACGCTTCATTCGCCGTGCGTTCCTCTGCCACCGCAGAAGATATGCCCGACGCTTCATTTGCCGGTCAGCAAGAAACCTTCCTCAACGTGAAGGGCTTTGAAGCTGTATTGGTTGCCATCAAGCATGTGTTTGCCTCTCTGTTCAACGATCGCGCTATCTCCTATCGTGTGCATCAGGGTTACGACCATCGCGGTGTGGCACTGTCTGCCGGTGTTCAGCGCATGGTACGTTCCGATAAAGCGGCTTCCGGTGTGATGTTTACCATGGATACCGAGTCCGGCAACAAGGACGTGGTATTTATCACTTCTTCCTTCGGTTTGGGCGAAATGGTAGTGCAAGGTGCGGTTAACCCGGACGAGTTCTATGTACACAAGCCAACCCTGACTGCCGGTCACAAGGCTGTTGTTCGTCGTAATATCGGCAGCAAGCTGATCCAGATGGTGTACTCAGATGATGCATCTCACGGCAAGCAGGTGAAAATTGAAGATGTCGCCAAAGAACAGCGCATGACTTTCTCCATCAATGATGAAGAAGTGATGGAACTGGCCAAGCAGGCGATGATCATTGAAAAGCATTATGGCCGTCCGATGGATATCGAATGGGCCAAAGACGGTAACGACGGTCGTCTCTACATAGTTCAGGCTCGCCCCGAAACCGTGCGTTCCCGTGAAGATGTGCAACTGATTGAGCGTTATCACCTCAAGAGCCGCGGCGAAGTGATCTGTGAAGGTCGTGCTATTGGTCACAAGGTGGGCTCAGGTGTTGCCAAGGTGCTCAAATCTATCGACGAAATGGACAAGATCCAGCCAGGCGATGTACTGGTTACCGATATGACTGACCCGGATTGGGAACCTATCATGAAGCGCGCGAGCGCCATTGTCACCAACCGTGGTGGCCGTACCTGTCATGCTGCCATTATTGCCCGTGAACTGGGCGTGCCTGCGGTAGTGGGTTGTGGCGACGTGACCGACAAAATTGAAAACGGTCAGGAAGTAACAGTATCCTGCGCCGAAGGTGATACAGGTTATATCTATCAAGGCAAGCTGGAGTTTGATGTGATTTCCAGCCGCGTTGATTCCATGCCTGATCTGCCTATGAAGATAATGATGAACGTAGGTAACCCTGACCGCGCCTTCGACTTTGCCCGTCTGCCTAATGAAGGTGTGGGTCTGGCCCGTCTCGAGTTCATCATCAACCGCATGATAGGCATTCACCCCAAGGCTCTGCTGGAATTCGATCAGCAAACCGAAGAGCTGAAAGCCGAGATCACTGAGATGATCGCCGGTTATGAATCTCCGGTTGAATACTATGTTGCCCGTCTGGTGGAAGGTATCTCTTCTATTGCTGCAGCATTCCACCCCAAGAAGGCTATCGTGCGTATGTCTGACTTCAAGTCAAACGAATACGCCAACCTGATCGGCGGTGACAAATATGAGCCAGAGGAAGAGAACCCAATGCTGGGCTTCCGTGGCGCCAGCCGCTACATCTCAGAGTCGTTCCGCGATTGTTTTGCCCTCGAGTGTGAAGCCATCAAGCGGGTTCGTAACGACATGGGGCTGAAGAACGTTGAGATCATGATCCCGTTCGTTCGTACTCTGGAAGAAGGCCGTCAGGTTATCGAACTACTGAAAGAGCAAGGTCTGGAGCGTGGTAAAGATGGTCTGCGCGTCATCATGATGTGCGAACTGCCATCCAACGCCCTGCTAGCGGATCAGTTCCTGGAGATGTTCGATGGTTTCTCCATCGGCTCCAACGACCTGACTCAGCTGACTCTGGGCCTGGACCGCGACTCCGGCATCATCAGTCACCTGTTCGACGAGCGTAACGAAGCCGTTAAGGCGCTGCTGGCGATGGCTATCAAGTCTGCCAAGGCCAAGGGTGCCTATGTGGGTATCTGTGGTCAGGGTCCTTCGGATCATGCTGACTTCGCCGCCTGGTTGGTGGAGCAGGGCATAGACACTGTGTCTCTGAACCCAGACACAGTGATTGACACCTGGCTGTACCTGGCTGAAGCCCACGGCTAAGTCAGAAACAGTTCTTATGAAGGAAGCCGCTTTTTAGCGGCTTTTTTTTGTTTATAATGGCCCGATAACAAAAAATTTATTCGAGCATAAGATGTTACCCTTACTATCACACCAACAAACTCTGGAACCCCTGTATCTGGAATATCTGGATGCGCTGGATCAGCGCGGTTTTCGCGGCGATATCGACAGGCGTTACAGTGCCCGCTTGGCGCAAGCGACGGATAACTCCGTCTATCAGTTTCTGCCACAGGCGGTGCTCTACCCCAGAGACAGCGCCGATATTGCCATGGCGTTGCAGCTCGCCTGTGAGGAAGCTTTTGCCAAGGTGGTCTTCAGTGCCCGCGGCGGCGGTACCGGAACCAATGGTCAGGCGCTGACTCATGGGATAGTGCTGGATCTCTCGCGCCATATGAACCGGGTGTTGGAAGTTAATCCAGAGGAAGGCTGGGTTAGAGTCGAGGCCGGTGTGGTCAAGGATGCGCTCAATGATGCGTTGCGGCCGCACGGCTTTTTCTTCAGCCCGGATCTTTCCACCTCCAACCGTGCCACCCTGGGCGGCATGATTAATACCGATGCCTCCGGCGCCGGCTCGCTGGTGTATGGCAAGACCTCGGATCATGTGCTGGAGCTTACCAGTGTGTTGGTGGATGGCAGTGTGCTGCACACGGCTCCGGTGAGCCGCGAGGCACTGGAATCGGGTGAGAAGGTGACTGACAACCCGCTCGGCAACAAGTTGATTACCGAGGTGGCCCGTCGCTGCCGTGAGCAGCGAGAGCTGATTGAACAGCGCTTTCCAAAACTGAACCGTTTTTTGACCGGTTACGATCTGAAAAACGTCTGGGATCAACAGCTGAGTGAATTTAATCTGTCGCGGATCCTCACGGGCTCTGAGGGAACGCTGGCGGTGGTGACTGAGGCCAAACTGGATATCACCCCTTTGCCGGCCAGCCGCCTTATGATCAACATCAAATATGACTCTTTTGAATCTGCGCTGCGCCATGCCCCCGACTTGGTGCTCGCCAATGCCACTGTGGTGGAAACCGTCGATTCCAAGGTGCTGAATCTGGCGCGGGAAGACATTATCTGGCACTCGGTATCCGAGCTTATCCAGGAAGTGCCCGGCAAAATAATCGATGGTCTTAACATGGTGGAGTTTGCCGGAGAACAAGCCCAGGTCGATGAGCGGGCTGAGCGTCTGGCCGCGGCGCTGGATGCACAGATTGCCGCCGGTGAGAAAGGGGTGCTTGGGTATCAGCTCACCCGGGATGCCGGTTCCATCAATAAGATTTATGCCATGCGCAAGAAGGCGGTGGGGCTGCTCGGGGCCACCAAAGGTCGCCGAAAACCGATAGCCTTCGCCGAAGATACCGCCGTACCACCGGAAAAGCTTGCCGACTATATCATGGAGTTCCGTGCGCTGTTGGATAGCCATCAACTGCAATACGGCATGTTCGGCCATGTGGATGCCGGGGTGCTGCATGTGCGTCCGGCGCTGGATATGTGCGATCCTAAAGATGAAGCCTTGTTGCGCACCGTCTCGGATCAAGTGGCGGCACTGACGCAGAAATACGGCGGCCTGATGTGGGGCGAGCACGGTAAGGGGGTGCGTGGTGAGTATGGCCCCCAGGTATTTGGCGAGCAGCTTTGGAGTGAGCTTGAAGAAGTTAAGACGCTGTTCGACCCCCAGAATAAACTCAACCCGGGTAAGCTGGTGGCGCCCAAAGGCCAACAGCTTATCTACAATGTCGACAGTACCAAGCGCGGCAGTTTCGACAGGCAAATACCTGTCAGTGTTCGCGATGCCTTCCCGGATGTGATGAACTGTAACGGTAACGGCCTGTGTTTTAACTACAGCCGCTTTTCGCCCATGTGCCCCTCGTTCAAGGTGACAGGAGACAGGATCCATTCGCCCAAGGGCCGCGCCGGATTAATGCGTGAGTGGCTGCGACTGCTGGAATCTGAAGGCGTCGATGTCAATGAGCTCGCCAAGTCCAAACCCATGGGCTTGCTGCAGCGGCTGCAGAACAGCCTCAATGCCAAGAAAGAATACGACTATTCCCACGAGGTGATGGAGTCGCTCAAGGGCTGTCTCGCCTGTAAGGCGTGCTCCGGCCAGTGTCCGGTGAAGGTGGATGTCCCCAAGTTCCGGGCACAGTTTTTCAGTATCTATTACCGCCGTTATCAGCGTCCCGCCAAGGATTACCTGGTGGCCGGTGTCGAGGATTCGGTGCAGCTGATGGCCAAGGCGCCCCGGCTGAGTAACTTTGCGGCGCAGAACCCTTTATCCAAGTGGGTGATTAAAAAGGCTCTGGGGTATGTGGATGCGCCTGCGCTGTCTGTACCTACGCTGAAACAGCGCCTCGATGCTCACCCCAGCCGTGGTTATGATCTCAACGCCTTGAGTGCTATCCCCGCCGCTGAGCGACAAAATTATGTGTTGGTGGTGCAGGACCCTTTTAACAGCTTTTACGATGCTGAACTGGTTTATCGCTTTATTCGCCTGATTGAAGCGCTTGGGCTCAAGCCGGTATTGCTGCCGTTCAAGCCCAACGGTAAACCGGCTCATATCAAAGGATTTCTGGAGCAGTTTGCCAAGACGGCACAGACCGCCGCCGATTTTCTCAATCAGGTGCATGCCCTTGGCATGCCCATGGTGGGGGTAGATCCGGCGCTAGTGTTGGTTTATCGCGACGAATACCGTGAAGCGCTCGGCGCCAAGCGCGGCCAGTTCAATGTCCAGCTTGCCAGCGAGTGGCTCAGTACTATGCTCGAACAGTTACCGCAACTGCCTGCAAGCGGGCGTGAGTTCACCTGGTTCAGCCACTGCACCGAATCCAGTGCCCGTCCCGGCACTGCCAAAGAATGGCAAACCATCTTTGCCCGTTTTGGTGCCAAGTTGGGAACCGTGAATCTGGGTTGTTGCGGCATGGCCGGCACCTATGGCCATGAGTTGGAAAACCTGCCACGTTCCAAGGCTTTGTATGAGATGTCCTGGGACGAGGCGATAAAGTCGTTGCCAAAGGAGCAGATACTGGTGTCCGGTTATTCCTGTCGCAGCCAGGTCAAACGCTTTGGCGGCTTCAGGCCCAAGCACCCCATCGAAGCCTTGCTGGAACTGACTCAGGCGTAAGCCTGAGAGCGCCAAAAATAGGGAACCCAAAATAGGAAGCCAGGATGAAACAGTCGGCAGACAAGGTGAGTGAGGCCCTGAAAGGGCTGGGGGCAAGGCCTGACTTATGTCAGCAGCAAGCCCTGTTTGAGATAGATGTTAAAGGCGATTGGTATTATCTCAACTCACCGCTGCCGGCCAAGTTTGCCAGGCTCTTCAGCAGTATTTTGCACTGCATCGAGGGTGAACATCTGTTGCTCACCCCGGCAGAGCGTTTGAGGGTAGCGGTGGCCGATACACCGCTCATCATAGTCGATTACAAGCAGCTGGATATCGAGGCCGAGAGTAGCCGTTTTACCCTGGTTTGCTCCCAGGGTAATGAGTTTGAGGTGCAGGGGCTTAATGCCTTTGAGTGCGCCGAATCCGGGCTATTGGTAAGCTTGCCTCGTGGTCTCAAGGCCAGGCTTGGGCGGGCCTGTTTCTATCGCTTTGCCGAAACCTATTTACTGAGTTAAAAATTAACGGAATCGCTTTGCCATTCAGGCAGATATAAAACCTTTATTTACAGTAGCCTGACTGTAAATGCCCCATTATTCTCCTTTCTTGTGTTAGTGAAATATCCAGCAGGTGGTAGTATTAATACCATTGGTATAGAAGTTTGATTGACTCAGAATCGGGTTAGCCACTCAAGTTTAAGGCGGATTGTCGGCTGGCAATCGTGTACCCATAGGGGAGTCATAAAGCCGTATATTTGGGCAAGTCAATGCGGTTTTGTTCCGCTTGAGAGGTCATATGCCGTTTTTCATGCTCCCTGTGTAGGTCAATCATTTTGCGCAGTGGTATAGTTAAACTCGGCAGCGGCATGGCCCGGCGCCAATGAAATAGAATAAGCGATTTTGTTGCATAAAGCGCTTGCCCCTGCCGATAGCGAACAGACAAGCCCTGAAGTACAGGAGGTGTTGCTTGAACCGCAAAGAGAGTCTCGGTTATCTGGTATCCCATCTGAACGTGGAACTGCAACATGAACTGGATAGCCGCCTGAAGCGTTATCAGCTGGATATTAAACTCTGGCCTGTGTTGTTTGCGCTCTGGCAAGAGGAAGGGATCAGCCAAACCGAGTTGTCACGTCGCTGTGATGTGGCCAACTACACCATGACACGCCTGTTGGATCAACTGCAGGTACAAGGCTTAATCTATCGCCATCAGGAAGAAGACAACCGGCGTGCGTTTCAAATTTTCCTGACCGATCAGGCCAAGGCGATGGAGCAGGACTTGATTCGCGAGGCCGAGCGGGTCAACGAGAAGTTTATGGCGGCCTTGGATGAGCCGGAAAGAGCGCAGCTGCTCATGCTGCTCAACAAGATAAATCATACCGACAAGCGTTAACCCTATGGTTAAATGCGCGATCACCGAATCAAAGATAGACTAATAGTACGCACACCAATCCCCCCAGTAGCAACCAGTGTTGCATATGTGAGTTGTTTGGCTGTTGTTTTCCCTGTTTGAGGCTCGCCAGCAGGCGGTTACACTTGTAGATGCGGCAGATAGTCAGCTCTGTGGTGGGGTCAACCAGAAGTTGCATCCGGCAACGTGCGCCATTACGTAATTCAAAGCTGTGTTCGCTCTTTAGTCCCAGATTGAATTTGCTGGATACCATTTTACCGTCGACAAACAAACGCTCAAATCCATTCCAGTTACTGGCCTGTAATTCAACCTTTTGCTGTTCCACTTCATAGCCGAATCTGAGCATCACTGACTCCCTGACATTCGAGATGACGAGTGTTAAGTCAAGCAGAGGCAGATGACGCTCGCCAGTCTGGGAAAATGAATTTTCTGTTTCCGGCGCCTATCTCTTTGCCGACAAGGGGAAAATTTTTTCAGTAATAAAAAAGGGCCTGAAGGCCCTTTTATGGAATATGACTGAGCTTAGGCTTGGGTACCATTGATGATGGCACGGGCCATCTCATCGGCTACTTCAGCCGTGGTGCGGTTCTGCTCATCGGCCTGCTTGAAGATGGACAGCAGGGTGTTGTAAATCTCTTCAACCTTGGCGGTAGACTTGGCGGCATCATAGTCTTTTTCGAAAGACACGTTGATGATACCACCGGCGTTGATTACATAGTCTGGAGCGTAGAGGATGCCCATTTGCTTGAGCTGCTCGCCGTGGCGGGGCTCAGCCAGCTGGTTATTGGCACAGCCTGCGACTATGCCGGCTTTCAGTTGTGGCAGTGTGGTGTCGTTAAGTGTGGCTCCCAGGGCGCAAGGGGCATAGACATCGACGTCCAGAGCATAGATGTCCTGAGGGGCAACCACTACAGCACCAAAGTCGGTGGCGACCTTGTCCAGTGATGCCTGATGGATATCGGTTACAAACAGTTCGGCACCTTCTCCATGCAGGTGCTTGCACAGATAATAGCCCACATGGCCGACGCCCTGAACGGCTATCTTGAGGCCCTTGAGGCTATCTTTGTCCAGCTTGTGCTTAACGGCGGCCTTGATACCCAGGTAAGTTCCCATGGCGGTAAAAGGGGAGGGATCGCCGCTCATACCTTCCAGGCCAAGCACATAAGGGGTTTCATCATGGGCAATCATGATGTCGGCAGGGGTGGTACCCACATCTTCAGCCGAGTAGTAGCGGCCACCCAGGCTGTGAACAAAGCGGCCAAAGGCGCGGAACAGTTGCTCACGATTTTCTGTTTTGGGATCGGCTATGATCACTGACTTACCGCCACCCATGGCCAATCCGGCCAGGGCATTCTTGTAAGTCATACCGCGGGAGAGGCGCAACACGTCAGTGAGGGCTTCATCATCTGATTGGTAGTTCCACATACGGCAACCGCCTACGGCTGGACCCAGGTTGGTGTTGTGGATGGCGATGATGGCACGCAGGCCACTTTCCTTGTCATGACAGAATACTACCTGTTCATGTTCGTCGAATGATACATGATTAAATACAGCCACGTCTGTTCTCCGCTGTGCTTATTGGGGCGGCGCTTAGCGGCCGCCGACCGCTTGTTATATTTATTGCAGAACCATAGCATTTAGCGATACTCTCAACAAAGCTGATGAGCAGAATAATTGTGATCTATCTGGCAATTTTGCTTTCCACCTTACGTTAACGTAAAGTTGGTTGAAGATTGAAGTCCGCCACCCATAGTCGTCTCATTATGGAGTGGTACTGAAAAAGTCGGCCAGAGGCTTAGTTGAACAGATACAGAATATAAAAACACAATAAAAACAAACAAGAAGAAAGGAAAGTTTATGACTGAACAGACAAGTACACCGCCCAATGCCGAACAGCAGGAAGCCTTGCGCCAGGCGTGGGTGCGTGAACAGTTCCAGAAAGCCAATAAATTTCTTGCAGAGAAAGGGGTGATCCCAAGCAAAGTGCTACCGGCCGAAAGCCGCTATCTGGCGCCTTATGTAGCCATGTGGAAAATCGAATCCAAACAGCCCAGCCACAAGACCTATTGGGTGATGTCCGGTGACTTGCCTTCCGACTATGTTGATGTGAGCGTAGCGGCCACTGCTCGTGAAGCCTTGCGTCACTTTTCGCTAACCTGGCAACTTAAGGCCGAAAACTTAGTGCAATCCGGTGCAACCAAAGACCCAACCCAGGCCAAGTTTGCCCAGTTGTTGGTCTCCAGAGCCGAGAGTCTGTACAAGATCCAAGCGGACGATAAGCTCTGGGGGTGATGTCGCAATCAATTTCTCACTCTCGACTTTGACGATGAACTTCTGATAGTCATAGTGACGCCGGTAGCTTTGGCAGACTGTTGTTTCCTTCCCTGAGCAGTTCTTCTGCGGAAGAGAGAAAGTGCCGTGGCAGATGTGGGGATCTAGCGTGTAAAGCGTTGTGCCAGAGGCTGCTATTTTGTAAGACCACTAAAACAACAACCCAGCTTACGCTGGGTTGTTGTTTATCAAAGAGAGCTTCTAAGTTCAAAGGCGTCAGGCTACGCCGTCGAACAAGGTATCTTCCAGTGTGCGGCCTCGCATCAGGCTGCGATATTGCCAGCCATTTTGCTTAAGTAGCTGCAGCAGTTCAATATCCAAGGTGTCCTTCTCCGGTTGGTAACGGATAAGGTAGTTTTGTTTGCCCTTGGCCGAGATCTCGTAAACGCCTTCGAGGGCGTAGAGTGCTTCCAGCAGTTTTTCCTGATCACAGTGTTGCATCTGCAGCGTCAGATAGGCTTCGGCGCTGCTTTGCTGCATGGTGACAGACTGGCCCAGTTTACCTTTGTCCAGATACAGCACTCTGTCACAAAGCTTTTCCAGTTCATCCAGATTGTGGGAGCTGATAATAAAGGTGGTGTCTGCGCTCAGGGATTCTACCAACTCACGAATTTTGCGGGCGTTGGCGGGATCCAGTCCGGCCGTGGGTTCATCCAGCAGTACCAGCTTGGGGTTGCCTATCAGCGCCTGAGCAATCGCGGCGCGTTTTCCCATACCATGACTTAGAGAGTTGGGTTTTTGATTGGCGATCTCCTCAAGGCCTACCAGCGCCAATACCCGCAGGGATTCAGCCTTGGCGGCTTCGGCGCCCATACCCTGCATGCGGGCAAACAGGCTGAATTGAGTCAGCAGGCTGAAGCCGGGATCCAGGGCGGCGTCCTGGGGCAGGGCCGAGACCTGTCCCAAAAGTCCGGTGCTGCCCGGGCGCTGTCCCATCACAGTGATTTCACCACTACTTGGACGTATATAACCCAGCAACAGGCTCATCAATGTGGTCTTGCCGGCACCGTTTGGGCCGACCAGGGCGATGGGACTACCGGGCTCCAGTTGCAAGTCGACGCTATCCAATGCCCGCTTGCTGCCGTAGAGTTTGCTCAGGCCTTTACAGTTGATAAGACTCATAGATCACCTCGCTGCATCATGGTGCGGCCTATCGCTAATAATCCAATGGTTTGCAGCAGTGGCAACCAGGCACTTGACAGCGCTGTTAGCGGCTGGGCATTGAGCATGGCATCTATCTGTGCGCCGGGCACCAGATAACCGATGAAAGAGAGCATGGGCAGCTGAGCATTGATAACCGCCATTACTATCATCATGGCGGCAAAGAAAAGCACCGCAAATACGCTGGCCAGTCTGGCGGAGCTGGCCCAGAGTGAGAACAGCGCCATCAGGGCGGTGTAGGGCAGCAGGATCAATACCAGATTGAGTGTCATCATCAAGCCGGAAGTCAGCGCGGGTAGCACCAACGCCATATCCCGGCTCATGGCCAAAACTACGGTTGCTATGACTGTGATGGCAACCAACAGCAATTGGATCAACATCATGCCGAGGAAGCGGCCGAAGAAGAGGGCATCGCGGCCCGAACGCAGGCAGAGAAAGCGTAGTGTGCCGCGGTTTTTGTCCGAGGCGAACTGATCGCCGCAGATAAGAATACTGAACATGGGGAACAGGTAGAGACTGATGACCCAATAGACGGCTTGCTCGGCAACCGGCCAGGCAAACAGTTGATCCAGAGTGCCTTCACCGAAGGCGCCGGTAACAAAATGCTTGAAGTCCGGGTTCAGCAGAAAGCTGGCGGCACTTCGGACCGGATAGGCAAGGATCAGCAGCCACACCAGGGCGAAAGCTATCATCGCCAGGGTGCCACGGCGGTGGAAAATGAGTTTATAGAGTTCAAATCCCGCGAGTTGCAGGGCGTTTTTAAGCCCTCCGGGATGAGTGCTGTGAGTTGCAGTTGTCATGTGGTTCCTTGTTTTGCTCCAAATAAGGAGTCCTTGCGGCGACCGGGGCAAACACTGGGTTGCCGATAAGACGTCAGCCTAACACCATGAGGCCAGGCAGGCCACGCCTGGCCGCTATTTCAAGCAGTAGCTGTCGTCTTTGAAGGCTTATTGTGCCAGTTGCGTCTTAAGCTCGGCCAATGCCTGTTTTAGTAAAGCCAGCTCTTGCTTCATTGTCGCCAGTTCTTGTTCAAGCAAGGCTATCCGGCTCTGGCTTGCCGTTTCAGGCTCACTTTCGCACTCACCTTCGCGCTCACCTTCATGGTGAGCTGCAGCTTGATTGGCAATCTGAGTGGTATCAGCGCCGCCGGAACTTTCAGATACACCATCATTTTCTGTGAAGTTCTCGGCAAAGCGTATCTCACGTTTTCCCGGCTCCCTGGGCAGTTGGCGGATAAAGCCTTTGTCTTTCAGCGCCAGCAGGGTTTGCTCCACTTGTGGCAGGCCGTCAAATTCAAACAGCCGTTGAGCCCGGCTTCTGAGTTCACCTGCGGTTTGAGCGCCGCGCAGCAGCAACAAACACACTATTGCCAGCTCTGCGGGGGAAAACTGCAGCTCGCCAAATTCTGTGTTACAGAATCTGTGGCGGTATTTAATGACCCGGCTGCCAAAGCCGGATTGCTCACTCAGTAGACGTTTTTTACTCAGGCTGTCCAAGGCTTGCTGCACTTCAGACTCGCTCAGTTCCATCACGGGATCGCGGCTGGTTTTTTGATTGCAGGCTTGGGTCAGTGAATTGAGAGACAGGGGATAGAGATCCGGAGTGGTGACTTCTTTTTCCAGCAGGCAGCCAATCACTCTGGCTTCGATGGCATTGAGTTGCAACATAATTGACAGTTCCATTCAAGGCAGATGTCGGCCAACTGACCGACATTTTACTCAGTGTTTTTGAGTTATATCAGAGCCTTGAGCCGATGTCGCGGTTTTCCTCGGCTGCGCCTGCCCTAAATAGAGCAGGCGCGTTATTTTTGCTCAATTCTTGGTTCAGTTCTTTGTTCAATTATTGGCGTGGATACCGTCATCTTCGATGCGCAGTTTTCCGGCCTTGAACAGGCCGCCGATGGCTTTCTTGAAGGCTTTCTTGCTCATACCAAGCTCGGCGTAGATCACCTCGGGCGAGGTCTTGTCGCTGTAGGGCAGGAAACCGCCGGCCTGAGTTAGTTTCTTCATGATCCGCTGTGATTGCTGATCCAACTCCTGACGGTCGGCCTTTTGCAGGGTCAGATCCAGTTTGTTGTCGTGACGCACCTGTTTGATATAACCCTTGAGCTTTTGGCCAAACTTCAGCTTACGGAACACCTCATTTTGATAGATGACGCCCCAATGCTTGTTGTTGACTATCGCCTTATAGCCGAGATCTGTAGTACCTGCAATGATAAGGTCAACCTGTTGACCATTCTTGTACCAAGCCGGGCTCTTATCGACAAACTTATCGATTTTGGACGAAGCGACAATCCGCTCGTCGGCGCGGTTACGGTGAACATAGACCAGGTAACTGCGGCCCTCTTCGGCCTGCTTATGCTGCTCACCGAAGGGCAGCAGCAGATCTTTTTCCAGTCCCCAATCGAGGAAGGCACCGACCCGACCAATGGAAACTACCTTGAGATAAGCAAACTCACCCACCTGAGCCAGGGGCTTTTTAGTGGTTGCGATAGGCAGGTCGTTGGAGTCCAGATAGAGGAATACCTCCACCTTGTCGCCCACCAGACAACCCTTGGGCACCACTTTATTGGGTAATAACACCTGTCCCAACTCATGAGCGTTGAGGTAAACCCCGAAATCAACCTGTTTGACCACTTCCAGGGTGCAACTTTGACCTATTTCTGCCATCTGTTTTTGAACCTGATTAACTTTGTTTCAGCTGCGGCGGATTATAACGGATTGCGCTCACCTATGCCCGTGCCTTTTGTTAGGGAGGTGCGAATAAGTCCTCGTGGCCTTCTCTTTTGTAGGGTGTGGCTTGCACAGCAATTGGCGCTCAAGGCATCTGACTGAAGGCATGCCGGGGCCTGTTGAAGTCAGACTTCCCTAAGTTTGAATAAGACTAAAGTTAGCGCTGCTTTTTGCAGCACAGCTGGTTAAGCTGAAAATAAAAACCTTTGCCTATGTTCTCTATTTGGTCTGTCAGCCTGCTGGCACTCTTGTATCTCGGGCTGTTGTTTATCATCGCCTGGTGGGCGGATAAATATAACCCCAAACGTTTTCGGGCACTGTTTTACAGCCTGACACTCGGCGTCTACTGTACCTCCTGGGCTTTTTCGGTACCACGGCCCAGGCCGCCAATCATGGTTGGTGGCTTTCATCTGCTGGAGCGCGCGCCTGGGGTGACTATTGAGGAGATCCGCGCCAAGACGGTGGGCTGACGGCATTGCGGTGAATCAGCGCCGGAAATGACCTTTGATTAATTCGCTAAATTGGGTGGCGTTTTTAGCTGCTGCGATTTTTGCTTGAATCGCCAGGCTTCACGATAACAAACCTTTGTTTGAGGGTGAGTTTTCACCCTCGTGTTCCCCAAGGGGGCTGCATTGAATCAAACTCAGTGCCCGAAGCGGTATCTGGCGATCAAAATGGAGAGTCTGAGTATTTAAAAAATCTTGAACAGATAAAATCAGCTTTCAAAGCTCAATTTATTGATATAAATCGAAAAAAACTCGCTTAAATGGCATGGGTGAATATCGCAACTGTAGTTTATATTTCAAAGCCTTGGATAAACTGTGATTCGTGCTTGCATTATGGGGCACAGCAAGGTTTAATTGCGCCGTTTTGAAGGTACATTCAGTCCTGACAGGCAAACGTGAGTAACAGGGTTATTATGGTTCACGAGTCATTAACCGTGTAAATGAACAAAGCACCATTTACACGGGGTTAAGAGGGTTTTAGCTAATGCACAGCCATTCATTTGCCGCACTGGTTCGCCAAGTGCCACAACACAGGTTTTCAACCATTGTCAGCTATGACAATACCGGCTTGAAACATCTCACGTTAATCCGCATCAATTCCGGCCGCGAACAGGCCAATAGTCCCAACTGAGCCCGTCGTCCATCTACGACGATACATTCACTCGGCATTCGTTTTGGAATTGCCGAGGACGGGTTATTTGTCCACCCTTACATTCAACACCAAGAGTTTTAGGTTAAATGCAAGCCAAGAATATTTACTACGAGACACTGCATCCGGCATACGGGCAGTATTTTGAGGTGGAAAAGGTGCTGTTCGAGCAAAAGACCGAACAGTGGCACCTGAGCATTTTTGAAAATGCCGCTATGGGACGGGTCATGGCGCTCAATGGCGCCATCCAGACCACGGAGAAAGATGAGTTTGTCTATCACGAAATGTTGACCCATGTGCCTATTCTGGCCCACGGCGACGTCAAGCGGGTGCTTATTATAGGCGGCGGTGACGGCGGCATGCTGCGGGAAGTGGTCAAACATAAACAGATTGAATCCATTACCATGGTGGAGATTGATGCCGCCGTAGTGGAAATGTGTAAAAGCTATTTTCCAAACCATTCCCAAGGCGCCTATGATGACCCCAGAGTCAACTTGGTGATCAGCGACGGGATGGATTATGTTAGGCAATCACAGCAAAAATTTGATGTGATTATCTCTGACTGCACAGATCCCCTTGGTCCGGGAGAGGTGCTGTTCAGTTCCGACTTTTACGAGGGCTGTAAGCGTTGTCTCAATGAAAATGGGATTTTTGTCGCTCAGAACGGCGTGCCTTTTATGCAGCTGGATGAAGTGCAAAATACCGTCAGACGCATGAGCTCTTATGTGAAAGAGTGTCGGTTCTATATGGCGGCCGTGCCTACCTATGTGGGTGGCAGCATGGCCTTTGCCTGGGCAACCGATGATCTTGAGGCGCGTCAGCATAGCCTGGCGACTCTCGAAGAGCGTTTTGAACGGGCCGGTATTACCACCCGTTATTACACGCCGGCTATCCATCAGGCAAGCTTTGCGCTGCCGGCGTTTGTCGAACAGGCGGTCGCGTCAGCGATGACGGTTACCGCATAACCCATTTTTTGATAACAGGCTAACGAACATGAGTGATTGGTCTATTGACGATGCCCGCGTCGGCTACAATGTCGCATACTGGAGCCAGGGATTTTACGGAATAAGCGATCAGGGTGAGGTGACAGTGTCACCGAACCCTTTGAATCCGGACAGCAAAATCGGCTTGAACGAGCTAGCCAAAGACATGGTGAAGGCCGGTGTTAACCTGCCTGTGCTGGTCCGTTTCCCGCAGATTTTGCACCACAGGGTCGATAGCTTGTGCCAAGCCTTTAATCAGGCGATTCAAAAGTACGAGTACAGCGAAGATTATCTGCTGGTTTATCCCATCAAGGTGAACCAGCAGCAGACAGTGGTTGAGGAAATCCTCGCCAGCCAGGTCAGCAAAGAAGCTCCGCAACTTGGGCTTGAAGCCGGCAGTAAGCCTGAGCTGATGGCGGTACTGGCCATGGCGCAAAAGGCCAGCTCAGTCATAGTCTGTAACGGCTACAAGGATAAAGAATATATCCGCCTGGCCCTGATAGGCGAAAAGCTGGGCCACAAGGTCTACATAGTGCTGGAGAAGATGTCCGAGCTCAAGATGGTTCTGCAGGAATCCCGCGAGCTTGGGGTTACTCCGCGTCTGGGGCTGCGCGCACGTCTGGCGTTCCAGGGCAAGGGTAAGTGGCAGGCCAGTGGCGGTGAAAAGTCCAAGTTTGGTCTGTCTGCTGCGCAGGTGCTGCGGGTGGTCAACGAGCTCAAGAGTGCCGACATGCTGGATTCGCTGCAGTTGCTGCACTTCCACCTGGGTTCACAAATCGCCAATATTCGCGATATTCGCCATGGTGTGGGTGAGGCGGCGCGCTTCTATTGTGAGCTGAGAAAACTGGGGGCCAAGGTCAACTGTTTCGACGTGGGCGGCGGCCTGGCGGTGGATTATGACGGTACCCGCAGCCAAAGCAATAACTCAATGAACTACGGCCTGAGCGAATACGCCAACAATATCGTCAGCGCTCTGAGTGATGTCTGCGCCGAGTACGAGCAGCCGGTGCCGAGAATTATCTCTGAGTCCGGCCGCTTCCTGACGGCGCACCACGCCGTGCTTATCACGGATGTTATCGGTACCGAGGCATATTCTCCTGAGAATATCCAGCCACCGGCAGAGGATGCCCCACAGCTGCTGCACAATATGTGGCAGTCCTGGAGCGATATCCGCGGCCGCGCCGATTCCCGCGCCTTGATTGAGATTTTCCACGATACCCAATCGGATCTGGCCGAAGCTCACGCTCTGTTTGCTCTGGGGCAACTGAGCCTGGAAGAGCGTGCCTGGGCGGAGCAGACCAACCTGCGTGTCTGTCACGAGCTGCAGGGATTGATGAACAACAAGAACCGTTATCACAGACCCATCATTGATGAACTCAATGAGAAATTGGCTGATAAGTTCTTCGTTAACTTCTCGCTGTTCCAGTCGCTGCCGGATGCCTGGGGTATAGATCAGGTGTTCCCTGTGTTGCCGCTGACCGGGTTGGATACCGCACCTGAGCGCCGCGCCGTGATGCTGGACATCACCTGTGACTCGGACGGTATGGTGGATCAGTATGTGGACGGGCAGGGGATCGAAACCACACTGCCGGTTCCTGCCTGGAGTGCCGAGAGCCCGTATCTTATCGGTTTCTTCCTGGTGGGGGCTTATCAGGAGATCCTCGGTGACATGCATAACCTGTTCGGTGATACCAACTCGGCTGTGGTGCGTCTCGATGAAAGCGGCCTGGCCAACATAGAGTCTGTGCTGTCCGGTGACACAGTGGCCGATGTACTGCGCTATGTGAACCTGGATGCCGTATCCTTTATGCGCACCTACGAAGAGCTGGTGAATCAGCATATTGCCGAAGACGAACGCACCTCGATCCTTGAAGAGCTGCAATTGGGTCTTAAGGGTTATACCTATCTGGAAGATTTTTCATAAGGTCGGTGCATTCAGCAGGCCCTTCGGGGCCTGCAACAAGTAGAGATAAAAGATGTTTTTTGAAGGTTCAGAAAAAAAAATTGAAGTGATAGTGACGCCGGCTACGCCTTCGCTGCGCTCACTGGGAAAGCCCTTCTGGGAAGAGATGGTGGCCAAGGCCAATGCAGAAATCCTCTCTTCCGTCAGCAATGATTATTGCGATGCCTATCTGCTCAGCGAGTCGAGCCTGTTTGTTTGGGACGACAGATTTTTAATGTTGACCTGTGGTACCACCACTCTGGCGCGCTCGACTCTGCATTTTATCGACTCCCTCGGTGAAGAGGCGATAGCCTTTGCGACTTTTCAGCGCAAAAACGAATATCTGTCGCACCTGCAGGCCAGCTCTTTTGAGCAGGACTTACAGGCGTTGAGAGAGAAGCTGTCCGGCGTGGCGTATCGTATCGGCCATCTGGATTCTCATCACCATTATCTGTTTTGCAGCGACAAGGCTTTCAGCGCCGAGAGCAGTGATGCCACCAGTGAGCTGTTGATGTATCACATTCGTGGTGAAGCGGCTGACTACTTGCGCTCCGATAACCAAAGCTGCGAAGGGGTTAGGCAACTGCTGGCACTGGAAGAGATGCTGCCCGGATTCCAGTTTGATGACTTTCTGTTTGAGCCCTTTGGTTATTCCATCAACGGCATTCGCGGCAAAGAGTATATGACTATTCATATCACGCCCCAGGAAAGCAGCTCTTATGTCAGCTTCGAGACCAATCTGGATCTCGCCGCACAACCGATAGATATCTTCGCCCGTTTGCTGGCTATTCTCAATCCCGGCAGCTGGGATGTCATCGGCTTCAACGCCCAGTTGGATACCCGTGGTTACCCGGAACATTTATGTTTGGGAAGTTGCTCTTTGTCCCTGGAGCAGGGTTATAATGTCAGCTTCAGTCATTATCAGCAGATGTGCCACGAAGTGCTGATCCCTGAGTCCATGTAAATATCGGCATTAGCCAAGTTTTGGAGTATTTATGACCACTTTAGCAGATAAACCTGATTACTCGCTTTATTCAAATGCGTTTGGTTATTTGCGTCAGCCACTGGATTTCAAACCGCTAGAAAGCGATGCGGATGTGGTGGTAATAGGTTTGCCTTTCGATATGGCCGTTACCGGCCGCAGCGGTGGCCGTATGGGGCCCGGAGCTATCCGCAATGCCTCGACCAATCTGGCCTGGGAAGAGAAGCGTTGGCCTTGGGATTTCAGCCTCAGCGAATATATCAAGATAGTGGACGCCGGCGATCTGGTATTTAATTGTGGTGATGCCGCCGATTTTACCGAGCGCACCGAAAACTTTGCCAGCAAAGTTCTGGCCTCCGGTAAGACACTGCTGAGCTTTGGCGGTGATCACTTTGTAACCCTGCCGTTGCTTCGTGCGCACCACAAACAGTTTGGCAAGATGGCGCTGCTGCACTTCGATGCCCACACCGACACTTACAGTGAAGGCAGTAAGTTTGACCATGGCACCATGTTCTATCACGCCCCTAACGAAGGCTTGATCGATCCGGCCCATTCTGTGCAGGTGGGGATCCGCACCGAATACACCAAAGAAGGCCACGGTTTTCAGGTGATTGATGCCGCCATGGCCAATGATATGACCGCCGATGAAATCGTGGCGCAGATCAAGGCTCGGGTTGGCGATATGCCTTTGTATGTGACTTTCGATATCGATTGCCTGGATCCTGCCTTCGCGCCGGGAACCGGTACTCCGGTATGCGGTGGTCTCACCAGTGACAAGGCGCTGAAGATTATCCGTGGTCTCAAGGGCCTCAACATAGTGGGTATGGATGTGGTTGAAGTGGCACCTGCTTACGATAGCGCCGACATTACCGCGCTGGCGGGCGCGACTCTGGGCCTGGAAATGCTGCATGTCTGGGCCTTGTGCCAGGGCAAAGTCAAGTAAGCCGCTTCACGTTAAGCCAACGCTTGTCGTTGGCTTTGCTTTCGCTGGGGCATTGCGCCCGGTTCAGGGACAAGGATAGACAATGACAGATTTGAGTGATATTCGCCGTGAATACACCCGGGGCGGCCTCAGGCGTGCCGATCTGGCCGCCGAGCCCATGGCGCAGTTCGAGCGCTGGATGGCGCAGGCCAAGGATGCACCTTTGACAGATCCTACCGCCATGGTGGTGGCCACAGTGGATGAAACCGGCCAACCGTTTCAGCGGATAGTCTTGCTGAAGCGTTTTGATCAGCAAGGATTTGTATTCTTTACCAATCTGGAAAGCCGTAAGGCGCAGCAGATTGCCGTCAATGCCAAGGTTAGTTTACTGTTTCCCTGGCATCCGCTGGAGCGCCAGGTGGCAGTGACAGGGGTAGCCGAAGCCCTGTCTGCTACAGAGGTATTCAAGTACTTTGTCAGCCGTCCGAAAGACAGCCAGATAGCGGCCTGGGTCTCGAAACAGTCGAGCAAGCTTAGCGCCCGTCAGGCACTCGAGAGTAAGTTTGCCGAGATGAAGGCCAAGTTTGCCAAGGGCGAAGTCCCCTTGCCCAAGTTTTGGGGCGGCTACCGCATAGTGCCTTCCAGTGTGGAATTCTGGCAGGGCGGTGAGCACAGGCTGCATGACAGATTCCTCTACAGCCGCACAGATGACGGATGGGAGATCAATCGTCTCGCACCTTGATGGCGCGATGGCTTAACAAGAGGGACGGCATCTGCCGTCCCTTTACTTTATCCGTCAGCTATTTTAACCGCACTACGTTTTCTGCCTGCAGCCCCTTTTGGCCTTCAGTCACGCTGAAGCTGACCTTCTCACCCTCTTTCAGGGTGCGGCGGCCGCTGCCTTGAATGGCGCGGTAGTGGACGAACACATCGGCGGCGTTTTCCTGGGTTAGAAAACCAAAGCCTTTTTCATCGTTGAACCATTTAACGGTTCCTGTCACCTGTTGTTCTGACATAGTTTCCTCTTTCAGTAACTTAGCCTAGGCTGTTGCTTTGTATAAGTAGATGTAGGGTAAAGGGGATTTGTTTCACTGGTTTGACACTCTGATTTTCCTTGAAAACCAGAGTTTTTTGCGCTTGGCAACAGGTTTTTTATAGCAAGAAGTGGGGCTGAAAATAACAGACCGATAGAGATTGCCAGGGATAGAGTCAATATCAACCCCATCAAGAGTTAGGGAGTAGCATTCTGCTGGTTTATTGGTTGAGAATGCTACTCTTATGAGCCGGGATTAGGACTGATATTTTATTCAGTACAGAAAGACTGACTCAATCTCATTCTTCACTGAGGTAGAAGTAGCCTTTTTCAAGCAGGTTGCACAGCAGCGCAGTTATCACCTCATAGTTCAGCAATGATTCGAGATCTTCGCCGCTGATGCTGGTGCGATTGGCAATAAGCTGCGCCTGCTCTTCACTGCCTTGCGGCAATTCAAAAACTTCCCCATTGATAAACAGTCGGCAGTTGGGATCCTCTTCCAGCATGAGAATTTTAAGCCCACCTATGCGCTTGAATACAGCGCCTTCGGCCGCGGCTTCTCTGAGCTCCCCGGCACTCATGGGCTCACCCTGGCAAATATCCAGATCAAAGCGGTTCTGACTCAGCAACTTGCCCAGCATACCCTGATAATAGTCAGGGTTTTCAGTCAGCTCTTTCAGCAGCGCCATCATCCCCTGTTGCTGGCTCTTGGCGATCAGCGCCGGTTGCCCGGCTTCTTCACCCGAAGTGAAGCGTTTGTGGCCGAGATCCTGATCAAGCATAAAGTCGGCCATTTCGCTGATAAGTTCTTGCTGACTCGGTGCCCGGAAACCTACCGAGTAGGACAATGCCAGGGTCAAGGTCTCGCCCCTGTGAGGAAAACCAGGCGGTATATACAGCATGTCACCGGGTTCCAGCACTGTATCTATAATAGGCTCAAAGTCTTCAATCAAAGGGGTATTGGGGTTGTTGCCGCGCTTGGCGTATTGGCCCTTGGCACCGACGGTCCAGCGCCTGCGTCCCTCGCCTTGAATGATAAAGACATCATAGTTGTCGATATGGGGGCCGACACCGCCACCCGGCGTGGCAAAGGACACCATTAGGTCATCGAAGCGCCAGTCCGGCAGGAAGCGGAAGGCTTCCACCAGAGCTTGTGAGTCCGGATACCAGTGGTTGACGGCCTGTACCAGCAGTTGCCAGTTTTCTTCACCGAACTTGTCATAGTCTTCAAATGGGCCTGAGATCACTTCCCAGTCCTGCCCCTTGGTGAGAACTACCCGTGAGGAGATCTCCTCTTCACAGGCGAGGCCCGCCAGCTCATCGGCGGCGATAGGATCGACAAAGTCTTTGAAGGCTTGTCTGATCACCTTGGGTTGTTGCTGCCATACCTCTTTAACAAAGGCGTTGCTGTCTAGAGTCAGCTGGTAAGTGTTCGTCATCTGTTATCCAATCCTTAAACCGTTTCAATGGCAAGTCAGTTATCCCGCTTGCAACGGCATAAACCCCGGGGAGAAAAAAGGCGGTACTGGAAACCAGTACCGCCCGTGACAGCCAAAAGGCTATCAGTTCAAATCATCAACAAAGGCCTCGGCGCGGCCTATGTAGTTGGCCGGCGTCAGTTGCTTGAGTTCGTGCTTCACACTCTCCGGCAGTTCCAGACCGTCGATAAAGGCTGCAAGCTGCTGACCATCGATACGCTTGCCACGGGTCAGCTCCTTGAGCTTCTCGTAAGGCTTTTCGATGCCATAGCGGCGCATGACTGTCTGTACCGGCTCGGCCAGCACTTCCCAGTTGTGATCCAGTTCATCGCGCAGGTGCGCCTCGTTGACTTCCAGCTTACTGACACCCTTGAGTGTGGCCTGGTAGGCGATCAGCGAGTGGGCGATACCCACACCCAGGTTACGCAATACTGTGGAGTCGGTCAGATCGCGCTGCCAGCGGGAAACCGGCAGTTTACTGGCCAGATGCTGCATCAGGGCGTTGGCTATGCCCAGGTTACCTTCCGAGTTTTCAAAGTCGATAGGGTTAACCTTGTGCGGCATGGTGGATGAACCGATTTCACCGGCCACTGTCTTCTGCTTGAAGTGACCCAGGGCGATATAACCCCAGATATCACGGTCAAAATCTATCAGCACGGTATTGAAACGAGCCACGGCATCGAACAGCTCGGCAATATAGTCGTGCGGTTCAATCTGAGTGGTGTAGGGGTTCCAGTTCAGCCCCAGGCTGGTGACAAAGCGCTGTGACAGCTCATGCCAGTTAACTTCTGGGTAGGCCGACAGGTGAGCGTTGTAGTTACCCACGGCGCCGTTGATCTTACCCATGATCTCAACCGCTTCAATTTGTTTGAGTTGGCGTTCGAGACGTACGGCCACGTTGGCCATCTCTTTACCCAGAGTCGAGGGCGAGGCGGGTTGACCGTGTGTACGGGACATCAGAGGCACAGTCTTGTAACGTCTGGCCAGCTCTTTAACGGCATCGACCAGTTTCTGGCAGTATGGCAGCAGTACCTGTTCACGGGCTTCGGTCAGCATCAGGCCGTGGGACAGGTTGTTGATGTCTTCACTGGTGCAGGCAAAGTGCACGAACTCGCCTATGGCAGCCAGCTCGGCATTGTCGGCGATTTTTTCCTTGATGAAGTATTCCACCGCCTTAACGTCATGGTTGGTGGTGGCTTCGATGGTTTTGACTCTCAGGGCATCGGCTTCGCTGAAGTTATCGCGAATATTATCCAGCAATGCCAGAGCTTCTTCACTGAAAGGGGGGACTTCTTCGATTTCAGGGCAGCTGGAAAGCAGTTTCAGCCAGTTGATTTCGACCTGAACACGATACTTGGTAAGACCGTACTCGCTGAATATCCCCCGAAGTTCGGCGGTTTTACTACCATAACGCCCGTCTACCGGTGAGATAGCAGTCAGTGCGGAAAGATCCATTATAAGCTCCTTGATGAACTTGGCTTTATTATAGGGTGAGGCTTTTTTTAGCTGTATCGACGATCGCCTTGCGGGCAAACACCAGATGTCTGCGTTTACCGCCCAGTTGACGCCAGAGTACGGCACTGCGCATTGCTGCCAGCAACAAGGCGCGTATTTTATGTTGAACCAGTGGCCGTTGCAGTATGTTGGGGTTGCCCGAAATCTGGATCTTGGGCCCCAAATTACTGATGATATCGCTGTAGATGCTGGCCAGGTTGGCGATAACCTGCTCGTCGGTTATGGCAAAGTGGCTCAGTTGGCGATGCACTTGATTGATGCGTTCAGACAGCATCCCCAGAGCCGCTTGGTTGCGGCTCAGTTTACGCTCAAGCGCCAGAATGCCGACCAGATAACGGGTGATTTCCACATCTTTCTGGGCACTGTCCCCCAGTTGATTGATAATCCACTTGTAGCCGTTGGCTAGCACGACTTTGTCGGGATAGATCTCATCGATATTCTCGGGATCTGTCACCATAATGCCATCGAGTGCTGCAGCCAACTGCTGCGGATCGCTTTCCCCGTGGCGGGCGATATATTGCACCTGGGCGATTGCCTGCAATATGCCGGCAAATGCCATGGTGCGGTCATGCAATTGCTCGCTCAATGATTACTCCCTAATCAGGGTTTCTATGATGCCGCCACCCAGGCAGACTTCACCGTCGTAGAATACTGCCGACTGCCCGGGCGTGACTGCCGCCACAGGTTCGTCGAAGATCACTCTCAGCTCATTGTCACCCTGGACATAAACGGTGCAGGGGATATCCTGCTGGCGATAACGGGTCTTGACCGTGATTTTTGCGCCATCGGCCGGGCCCTGTCTGTCGACCCAGTGCAGCTGTCTGGCCGTGAGGCCAACCGACATGAGTCTTGGGTGCTGGCCGCCTTGGGCGACAATCAATACATTACGTTTCAGATCTTTGTCGACCACATACCAGGGATTGTCGTTACTGTTTTTCATGCCGCCAATCCCAAGGCCTTTGCGCTGGCCCAGAGTGTGGTACATCAGGCCCTGATGCTCGCCTATCACTTCACCGTCGACACTCTCTATTTTGCCCGGTTGCGCGGGCAGGTAAGTGCCAAGGAATTCAGTAAACTTGCGCTCACCGATAAAACAGATACCTGTGCTGTCTTTCTTGTTGAAGGTGACTAGCCCTTGCTCTTCGGCGATGCGGCGAACTTCGGGTTTTTCCAGTTCACCCACAGGGAACAGGCTGCGTGCCACCTGTTGGTGACTCAAGGTGTAGAGGAAGTAGCTCTGATCCTTGTTGCCATCTATGCCGCGAAGCAGCTGGGTTTTGCCGTCGGTATCACGGCGGCGCACATAGTGGCCCATGGCGATATAGTCGGCATCGAGAATGTCATCGGCAAACTCAAGGAAGGCTTTGAATTTTATCTCCTTGTTGCACATGATGTCCGGGTTAGGCGTGCGTCCCGCTTTGTACTCGGCCAGAAAATACTCGAACACATTGTCCCAGTATTCGGCGGCAAAGTTGACCGTGTGCAACTTGATCCCCAGCTTGTCACAGACAGCCTGGGCATCTTTTAAATCTTCGGCGGCAGAGCAATATTCGTCGGTGTCATCTTCTTCCCAGTTCTTCATGAACAGGCCTTCTACCTGATAGCCCTGCTGGAGCAGCAGATAGGCTGAAACAGATGAGTCGACACCGCCGGACATGCCGACAATGACCTTTTTTCCTGATGCATTGGGAGTGTTAGCTGTCATAGATCCTAAAACCGTTGAATTCATTCATGGACGCCCGAAAAGAAAACTGCTGTTTGAGCCCTGTTTTTACCGACTGTTATCAGCGCGAAGCGAGGGCAGGTAAACAGCCATAAGGCGCCCAGTTTCTGCGGGGGCGTATTCTATCACGCCTTGGTGCCCAGAGCTAATCACAACCGCTCGCTATTGAGCAAAGATAAAGGCAGCCGTTGTCCCCGCAAATAGCTCTCCAGTGTGGCGCTGACCAAGGGGCTGCGAAGCTTGGGCCCCAAGGCTGTGATTTGATCCATACTCAACCAATGGGCGGCCTTGATGGCGACGTCTAAAGGTTTGGCACTCTGACACTCAGCCAAGCTGGCACAGAAGGTGAAACGTAAAAAGGCCAGCTCCTTGGAAGCGCTGAACTGATCTATCCGCACCAGGGCTTCAGGGGTGACTGTCAAGCCGGTTTCTTCGAGCACTTCGCGGCGACAGGCGTCGATAAGGCTTTCGCTTGCTTCCAGGTGACCGGCCGGTTGGTTAAATTTCTGTTGGCCGTCAATCAACTCTTCGACCAGCAAAAAACGCTTCTCTGCCTCAATAATGCAGGCCACTGTTACATTGGGGCGATAACGTTCAGTCATGGAGAAGCTCCTTAATGGCGTCGTCGGAAAGAGCGCGATATTCACCGGGCTGCAGGCATTGCCCTTGCTCGGTATCTAGGCTGAGATTGCCTATGGCGTAACGTATCAATCTCAAAGTGGGAAACCCGACATTAGCTGTCATCCTTCGCACCTGACGATTGCGCCCCTCGCGGATACAGATCTCCAGCCAAGTGGTGGGGATATTGCGCCGCTCACGAATGGGCGGATTACGTGGCCACAAAGATTCGGGTTGTTGCAGTCGCCGGACTTTTGCAGGCAGGGTGGGGCCATCTTTCAGCTCGACTCCCTGACTCAAGGCTTGAATCGCGGTGTCATCGACATCGCCTTCCACCTGTACCCAGTAAGTCTTGAAGGTGTGCTTGTTGGGTTGGGTCAGCTTGGCCTGCAGTTGACCGTTATTGGTGAGCAGTAACAGACCCTCGCTGTCTCTGTCCAGGCGGCCGGCGGCATAGATACCGGCGATGGGCAGCAGATCTTTGAGCGTGCGTCGTCCGCCTTCATCGGTAAACTGGCATAACACATCGAAGGGTTTGTTGAGCAGCACCACCTGGGTTTCTGCAACCGAGAGTCGTGCCACTTTTGGCCGTGATTTTTGAGGACCAGGGCGCTTTTTATTCAGGCCCTGTCTCTTGTTATTGGGGCTCTTGTTATTGGGACTCTTGTTACTGGAACTCTTGCTGTTGGGGCTTGGATTGGTGGAGCGCTGACTCTTTTCTTGGCCAAATTCTTTACCGCCAGGGCCCTTGGGGTGACTGGGTTGGCGTTTGGGTTTACGTCTTGGTTGGGAGGCTGGCGAATTCATTGAGATATCCTGGCTGCTTGAGCTGTGTACTCTGACTATTTGCCAGAGATATGCCAGAGTGTAACACCTATGTCCTGCTTGGCGGCAGGGCGGGTTGGTGACTTTTACCCGAGTGTACCCGGCACTCGCCTATAGTGGCATTTGAATCTTGGCTGGAATGCTCTATGATGTTCGCCAAATTGTGATCTGCAACCAATTTTTGTGCCCGTCAACCGGATCTATGTCGACTGTGAACAACGGCGCTATCCTGGGCGGAAAGAGGCAAGGAAATTAAAGAATAACAACACTTATAACAACTCATTTTTATAAAAAGCGTAGGACTGAAAATGACTGATAAAACCCCCACTATCATCTATACGCAGACAGATGAAGCGCCGGCTCTGGCGACCTTATCTCTACTGCCTATCATCAAAACTTTTACCCAGGCAGCCGACATCAATGTCGAAACCCGTGATATTTCTCTTTCCGGCCGTGTGATTGCCGCTTTTCCCGAGCGTCTGACCGAAGCGCAGCGCATTGGTGATCATCTGGCTGAGCTTGGCGAGCTGGCGACTCAGCCTGAAGCCAATATTATCAAACTGCCTAATATCAGTGCGTCCATTCCTCAGTTGCAGGCTTGTATCAAAGAGTTGCAGGCCAAAGGTTATGATCTGCCCGACTATCCGGCGGAAGCCAAAACCGATGAAGAGCGGGAAATCAAGGCCCGTTATGACAAGATCAAGGGCAGTGCGGTAAACCCTGTGCTGCGTGAAGGTAACTCAGACCGCCGCGCCCCGACTTCGGTCAAGAATTATGCCCGTAAGCACCCGCATTCAATGGGTGCCTGGAGCAAGGACTCCAAGTCTCATGTGGCTCATATGCAACAAGGGGATTTCTACGGCAGCGAGCAGTCCGTTACCCTCAAAGATGCTGATACTGTCAGCATAGTGCTGGAACAAAACGATGGCGGCCAACTGGTGCTCAAGCAGGGGCTTGAGTTGCTGGCAGGTGAAATCATAGATGCGGCCGTTATGAGCAAGCGTGAACTGACCGCCTTCTTCGAGCGCGAAATTGAAGCCGCTCGCCAGGAAGATGTGCTGTTGTCACTGCACCTGAAAGCCACCATGATGAAAGTGTCCGATCCTATTATGTTCGGCCATGCGGTGAAGGTGTTTTACAAAGATGTATTTACCAAACACGGTGAAACCTTGCGTGAGCTGGGCGTGGACGTCAACAATGGTCTGGGCGATGTCTATGCCAAGATAGCCAAGTTGCCGGCCGAGCAGAAAGCGGCCATTGAAGCCGATATCGCCGCCGTCTACCAGAGCCGCCCTGAGCTGGCGATGGTTAACTCAGATAAGGGCATCACCAACCTTCATGTGCCAAGTGATGTGATTATTGATGCTTCCATGCCTGCTGCTATCCGCTCCAGCGGCCAGATGTGGGGCCCGGATGGCCAGTTGAAAGATACCAAGGCGCTAATCCCGGATCGTTGCTATGCCGGTGTATATCAGGAAACTATCGATTTCTGTAAGGAGCATGGCGCCTTCGACCCTGCAACCATGGGCAGTGTGCCAAACGTGGGACTGATGGCACAGAAGGCTGAAGAGTACGGTAGCCATGACAAGACCTTTGAAATCCCTGCGGCCGGTACCGTCAAAGTACTGGACAAGGACGGCAACCTGCTTATGTCCCACGCCGTTGAAGCCGGTGATATCTGGCGCATGTGCCAGGTAAAAGATGCACCTATCCGCGATTGGGTCAAGCTGGCCGTACGTCGTGCCAGGCTGAGCAACACCCCGGCGGTATTCTGGCTCGATGAAAACCGTGCCCACGATGCCCAGGTGATAGCCAAAGTGAAGGCCTACCTGCCTGAGCATGATACCGATGGACTTGAGTTGCACATCATGTCACCGGAAAAGGCGGCCCGTTTCTCCCTTGAACGTATTAAAGCCGGTAAAGATACAATTTCGGTAACAGGTAACGTGCTGCGTGACTACCTCACCGACTTGTTCCCTATCCTTGAGTTGGGTACCAGTGCCAAGATGCTGTCAATCGTCCCGCTGATGAACGGTGGCGGTCTGTTCGAAACGGGTGCCGGTGGCAGTGCACCCAAGCATGTACAGCAGTTTGAACAGGAAAACCACCTGCGTTGGGATTCTCTGGGCGAGTTCCTGGCATTGGGAGCTTCACTCGAGCACCTAAGCCAGACGACGGCCAATGCCAAGGCACAGGTAATGGCTGATTGCCTGGATCAGGCGATTGGTCAGTTCTTGGATAACAACAAGTCTCCCTCCCGCAAGGTGGGGCAGTTGGATAACCGCGGCAGCCACTATTTCCTGGCACAGTACTGGGCCAGTGCGCTGGCCAAGCAGGACAAGGATGCCGAGTTAAAAGCTTATTTTGCGCCTTTGGCCGAAGGTCTGGTAGCTGCAGAAGAGCAGATAGTGGCAGAACTCAATGGTGCCCAGGGCGCTGCAGTTGAACTGGGTGGCTACTATAAGCTGGACCCTGTTAAAGCCGAGCAGGCTATGCGGCCAAGTGCCAGCCTGAATCGCTTTTTGAGCGTTTGATACTGAAGTTGAATGAGGGCGTGCTCCCTCATTCAGTTGCCAAGCAGGCATTAAAAAGGCGGGGATGACCCCGCCTTTTTTCATCTCTGTTCACCCGGTTATTTAACTGGAGAGATAGCCGAGGCATGCATACCTTTCGGGCCCTTCTCAACTTGAAATTCAACAGGTTGGCCTGCTTTTAGAGTTCTGTAGCCTTCCATTTCAATGGTTGAATAGTGCGCAAAAACATCCTCACCACCTTCATCAGGGCAGATAAACCCGAATCCTTTGGCGTTGTTGAACCATTTAACAGTTCCGCTTGCCATACTTCCACTTCCTTCTATTGTCTGCTTCCCAGTAAGATAGTACAACTTTTGAGCACTTCAGCAGGTGCTCAGATAACAGGATGTAAGTAGTGTTGCTGGATGTCAAGCTGAAATTAACAAAAAAACAACATTGCATCTGGTTTCGCTGGAACCTTAGTTTGCCACTAGGATCTTTTTTTCAATGGAAGTGTCTGGATATTTATTCGCGTTATTATGTTGAATCTATTTTAACCGATTGAAAAGTAAGCATGAGTTAGAAACGCCTTAGACAAGCACAGCCGCGCCAGAGTATAGTGTGATATAGGGCAATACCGCCCAGAGCCCGCCAAGCGGTACTTTGAAACATGGCCGGGCATAGTGTTGGTAGAAGCCAAGTTGAGAGGCTAATATTGAATCATGGGTAAGACTGGACAGATAGAGCGCGTGGAGGAAGGGGTTGAGCAGGAACTGCAACCGCCTCCTATGTATAAAGTGATTCTGAACAATGATGACTATACCCCAATGGACTTTGTTGTGGAGGTACTGCAGCTGTTCTTTCGTAAGAACGAACAGGAAGCCACGGACATTATGTTGACCATACATCATCAGGGAAAAGCGGTTTGTGGTGTTTACCCATTTGGGATAGCCGAAACTAAAGTGGTTCAGGTGAATCAGTTTGCAAGACAAAACCAACATCCGTTACTGTGTTCGTTAGAGGAAGCTTAACCAGCCTGTCTCTGTAGTTTTTTAGGGGGTGCGTATGCTGAACAAAGATCTTGAAGTGACCTTGAACCTGGCATTCCAACAAGCCAGAGATGCCCGTCACGAATATATGACGGTTGAGCACCTGCTGCTGGCGCTGACCGATAACCCTGCCGCAAGGGATGCTTTACTCGCCTGTGGCGCCAATATCGACCGCCTCAAAGAGGAGGTCGCCAACTTTATTACCCAGACCACACCTATTATCAGTGATCCCGATGATGAGCGTGAGACTCAGCCGACCCTGGGTTTCCAGCGGGTGCTGCAGCGGGCGGTGTTTCATGTGCAGTCGTCAGGTCGCAATGAGGTGACCGGTGCCAACGTACTGGTGGCCATTTTCAGCGAGCAAGAGTCCCAAGCGGTATACCTGCTGCGCCGTTACGACATTACCCGTCTTGATGTGGTGAATTATATTTCCCATGGTTTTGCCAAGAATGATGAGGCTGATGCTCCGGGTTCGCAGGAGGGTCTGGAGGATCAATCCGAAGCCACAGAAGAACGCAGTATGCTGGCTCAGTTTGCCAGTAATCTCAATGAGATGGCCAAGCAGGGCAAGATAGATCCGCTTATCGGCCGCGACAATGAAATTGAACGCTCGATTCAAATTCTTTGCCGTCGTCGCAAGAATAACCCGTTGCTGGTGGGCGAGGCCGGTGTCGGAAAGACTGCCATCGCCGAAGGTTTGGCCTATCGGATAGTCAATGAATCTGTGCCTGAGGTGATAAGCGAAGCGACCGTTTACTCTCTGGATCTCGGCGCGCTGTTGGCCGGCACCAAGTATCGCGGCGACTTTGAGAAACGCTTCAAGAGTCTGCTTAAAGAACTGACCGCGGATCATAATGCGATTCTGTTCATCGATGAAATTCACACCATAATCGGTGCCGGTGCAGCATCCGGCGGGGTAATGGATGCCTCCAACCTGCTCAAGCCTTTGCTTTCCAGCGGTAATCTGCGCTGCATGGGTTCCACCACTTTTCAGGAATATCAAAGTATTTTTGAGAAGGACAGGGCACTGGCGCGGCGTTTTCAGAAGGTGGATATTCACGAACCTTCAGTGGCCGAAACCACCAAGATACTTCAGGGGCTCAAGAGCCGTTATGAAGAACATCACGGGGTGCGTTATACCCTGGCGGCCTTGGCCAGCGCCGCCAGTCTGTCGGATAAGCATATCAACGATAGGCACTTGCCGGACAAGGCCATAGATGTGATAGACGAAGCCGGTGCGCGGATGGCAATGATGCCACAGAGCAAACGCAAGAAAACCGTGGGCCAGAGCGAAATTGAAGCCATTATAGCCAAGATGGCCAGGATCCCGGAAAAAACAGTGACGTCCTCCGAGAAGGACTTGCTGAAGAACCTGGAGCGTAACCTGAAGATGGTAGTGTTCGGCCAGGACAAGGCGATAGAGAGTCTCAGCGCGGCGATTCGGTTGGCACGCAGTGGTCTTGGCAATGAAAACAAACCTGTGGGGAGCTTCCTGTTTGCCGGTCCTACCGGGGTGGGTAAGACTGAGGTGACCAACCAGTTGGCGGCTTGCCTCGGGCTCAAGCTTATCCGCTTCGATATGTCAGAGTATATGGAAAGCCATACTGTGTCGCGTTTGATTGGCGCGCCTCCGGGGTATGTCGGCTACGATCAGGGCGGTTTACTGACTGATGCCGTGATCAAGACACCTCATTGTGTGGTGCTGCTTGATGAAATTGAGAAGGCGCATCCGGATATCTATAACCTGCTGCTGCAAGTAATGGATCACGGTACTTTGACCGATAACAACGGCCGCAAGGCGGATTTCCGCAACGTGACCCTGGTGATGACCACCAACGCCGGGGTGCAGGAAACTGTGCGTAAGTCCATTGGCTTCAAGCAGCAGGATCACAGCTTGGATGCGATGTCGGAGATCAATAAGGTGTTCTCGCCAGAGTTTCGCAACCGTCTCGACTCTATCATTTGGTTCAACCATCTGGATATGACCATTATCGCCAAGGTGGTGGATAAGTTCCTGGTCGAACTGCAGGCACAGTTGGATCAGAAAGGGGTGACGCTGGAAGTCAGTGATGAGGCCAGAACCTTGTTGGCAGAGAAAGGTTACGACAAGACCATGGGGGCCAGACCTATGGCCAGAGTGGTCAAGGATCTGCTGAAACGACCGCTGGCCGATGAAATCCTGTTTGGCAAACTCGAGTCCGGTGGCATCGCCCATGTGGATGTCAAAGATGGCGAACTGGAGATCAATACGGAAGCGCCGGAGAAGATCTCTTGATAAGCTGAATTACAACAAAAAAAAATGGCTGCCAATGGCAGCCATTTTTATTCTGAATCCTGACCCTTATCCGACATATTGATGTCTGGATAGACAACGGCAGGCCAGGTGCGCCTGCTGCGCAGTGGGTCGCCCCCATGGGCTCACCAGCAAAAAAACCGGCACTGCCGGCTTTTGAGAAATAACTGGGATCTTAGCGTGAGCGGAAGACGATACGCCCTTTGCTCAAGTCGTATGGAGTCAGCTGCACAGTGACCTTGTCACCGGTCAGGATTCGGATGTAGTTTTTACGCATTTTACCGGAAATGTGAGCAGTCACAACGTGACCGTTTTCCAGTTCAACCCGAAACATTGTATTTGGCAAGGTTTCAAGGATAGTCCCTTGCATCTCAATGTTGTCTTCTTTCGCCATTAATCAGTTATCCCGTTAGCCTCGAATGTAAAAAACCGCCGTATCATGCCGCAAATTACAGCGGCTGTAAAGGGGAGGCCTCAGTGATTGTCGCTTTTCTGCCAGCCTTGAACGCCGAGGATCTCATAGGGGCGGTAGAGTCGCTTGTAACCCATTTTGTCGTGGTTATCTATTTGATATCCCAAATAGAGGAACGATTTCGACATCAATTTGCCCAGGCGGCATTGCAGCAGTACCAGCAAGATCCCGAGGGAGCGGTCGCTGTAGTCCGGGTCGAAGTAGCTGTAGATGGCTGACAGGCTCTGGGGCAGGAGATCTGTCACCGCCACGGCAACCAGTCGCTGACCATGCCAAAGTTCGATAAACACCGGGCTGAGCCACTCACAGGCGAGAAAATGCCGGTACTGCTCTTCGCTCGGTGGATACATGGGGCCGTCACTGTGGCGGGCACAGATATAACGCTCATAGAGGGGATAGTGAGCCAAAGCTTCTTTGGTCACAATCCGAAAGTGCAGGTCACGGTTTTTGGCCAGGGTGCGTTTTTGTCTTTTGGACAGGCGAAATTCATCCAGGGGAACTCGGATGGGCTGACAAGCGTTGCAGTGGGGGCAACGGGGCTTGTAGATGGCGCTGCCACTGCGACGAAACCCCAGTGCCAACAGGCGCTCAAACAGTGACAAGTCCAGCTCATCCTCCTGGATCACCAATAATTGCTCCTGTTGTCCGCTCAGGTAACTGCAGGCAAAGGGTTGGCTGAGGCCTATGGCAATGGCATGGTTATCAGAGTGCAATTTTGACCTCGTCGGTTTGCCAGCAATCCTTGGCGAGATTGCCGTCCCTGAACTGTCTCAAGAGTACGAGAAAATCTTTGCGCTTTAAACTCTTGGCTCCGAGGCTTTCCAGATGTGGATTCATCACTTGGGCATCAATCAGTCTGAAGCCCTGTTTGAGAGCGTATTGATGCAGGGCGATAAAGGCCGCCTTGGAGGCATTGGTTTTGCGGTGGAACATGGACTCGCCACAAAACACCTGACCTATGACAAGGCCATACAGGCCACCTATCAGTCGACCATTGTCCCAGACCTCGAAGGAGTGGGCATGACCCAAGTGGTGCAGCTCCTGGTAGGCCAGACGTATCTCTTCGGTTATCCAGGTGCCGGGTTGATCTTTTCGCGGCATGGCACAACCGGCCATTACATCGGCAAAGGCTCGGTCGATACTGACAGTCCAATCCTGCTTTTTCAGATACTTGCGTAGACTGCGGGAGATATTGATGCTGCCCGGAACAAAAACCGCGCGGGGATCCGGTGACCACCAGAGGATGGGATCTTGACTATTAAACCAGGGGAAAATTCCCTCGTAGTAGGCGTTGAGTAACCGCTTGGGATGCAGGTCGCCGCCAATGGCCAGTAGGCCATTGGGATCCGTCAGTGCCAGTTCCGGTGACGGGAAAGGATCCAATTCATGATTTAAAAAAGACAGTAGGTTCACAATTGCGTATGATTCTGCTTAGGGCCTTCTTATAAGTTAGCGGAAAAACAGCTATGTGGAAACTGATACTGAATGCAATGCTGCTGCTCTCATTGTCCCTTGCAGCGGGAACCCAGCCCCTCTATGCCGGTTATGACAGAAACCAGGCACAACCGGTGGAAAAAGTGCTCTACGGCCAAGTGGAGTCGGTACGAAAAATTACCGAAAAACAGCTGATGGAAGACAGAAATCGCGGCTGGAAAACCTTTGGCGGTGCCTTACTCGGTGGCGTGATTGGCCATCAGTTCGGCGGTGGCAGTGGTCAGGATGTGGCAACCGCTCTGGGCGCTCTACTCGGCGCCGGCATTGGTCATCAATATGGTAATAGCAGTTACTATCGTGAGCTCAAGCTGGTGGAGTTGATGATACGCCAGGAAGATGAAACCCAGGTGATGATCATACAGGATGAAGATCCCGGCATGATGTTCAAGGTGGGCGATGAAGTGCGGGTGGTTTATCTGCAGGGCAGCGTCCGGGTTGACCTGGCTATGTGAGATGACAGTGTAGACTTTGAGCCAATAACAGATAAAACAAAGGCGCCGTTAGGCGCCTTTGTTTTGGATGGAGTAATTAAAAACCGCGAGGCAGTTTGTGATTACCGGCTGCCAGTTTTTCACGCCACAGCTCTTTGGGGGTTTTGCCCCCTTGGCCGTCGGCTAGGGCAGGCGCTGCCGGCTTTGGTGTTGCCTTTATTGCTGGCTTGGCCGCCTTGGGTTTTTCCTGTTTGGCTTCAGCCTTGGCCGGTTTGGCGCTATCCGCCAACATCTGTTCCAGTTCAGCGAAACGAAGTGATTTACCGCCATCGATTTTGTACCAGCTGCCATTTTGCTCAATGGTCACTGCTTTGCCCTGTTGCTTACTGAGGGCTTGCTGCAGTGCGCTGATAACTTCTTCTTTGGTCAGTTTTGCCATAATCATAACCTGTTTATTTTTAGAGTTACTTGGAGGTTTGCGATAATTTTATAAGTCAAAGGTTGGCAATGTCCAATTTGCCGGCCAAAAAGCAACAAACTTGTGCCCAAGGGCGCAGCTTTTGGTCGCTTTGGGGACTGAAACCGGCAATCTGGCTTAAGATTTGTGACCTCAACCCAAGGGCTTGCTGTGCTAGAATAGCGACATATATCTGCAACCGAATCGACAGGGAACCCTATGCAAAGAGAGGAACTCAAACAATATCTGCACGAGTTTTTACAACTGGACCAGTTTCGCGATTATGCCCCCAACGGTCTTCAGGTTGAAGGCAAGGCCGAAATTCGCAAGATAGTCACAGGTGTGACCGCTTGTCAGGCATTGATTGACCGGGCCGTTGAAGCCGGTGCCGATGCCCTATTGGTGCACCATGGTTTCTTCTGGAAAAATGAACCCGAAGTGTTGACTGGAATGAAGCGGCGACGGATAAAGACCTTGCTGCTCAACGACATTAACCTGTTTGGCTATCACTTGCCGCTTGATGCCCATCCCATGCTCGGCAATAACGCCGAATTGGGCCGGGTGCTTGGCGTCATTGAGCCTGAGGCGGTGGAAACCGTCGCTCAAGGTTTGCTTTGGCAAGGCGTACTGGACTCACCTATGACGGCCAAAGACCTGAGTGCCATGCTTGAGCAGTGTTTGGGACAAGTCCCCCTGCATCTGGATGGCGGTGACAGAAGCATACAGAAACTGGCCTGGTGTACAGGTGGTGCCCAGGATTATATCGATACTGCTGCGGCACTGGGAGTTGATGCTTTTATCAGTGGTGAAGTTTCTGAGCGTACCTTCCACAGCGCCGTGGAGCAGGGGATCCATTACTTCTCAGCCGGCCACCATGCTACGGAGAGGTTCGGCATCAAGGCTCTGGGGGAACATTTAGCGCATGAATTTGAGTTGGAGCATGAGTTTATTGATATTCCCAACCCAGTATGACAAGGCGCTAAAGAATGGCAGTATGGTGCATGGGTTGTTTACTGTGCATCACTGCCAGACGTGTGTGAAGCTTACAGTTTGTTGAGAGAGAATTACCAAGGTTCAATTGAACGAAACTGGAAGCTAATCCAGTAAAAGAAAATGCCGTTCAAACTGATTGAACGGCATTATACATCCGGTTGATGCTATCGGGTTTGTTATTTACGAACCCACTTGCCGGAAGCATCCTGCACTATATGGCCTTTGTCGGCGGCAGCAATCGCCTTGGCGCCGGCGAGTTTGGCAACATCATCCACGGAAATCCCGTTTTGACGGGCGATTTTTTCATAGTGTGCCCGGCGTTTGGCATTGACATCCTTAACCAGTGCCGTCACCTCGGCGCTGGATTTGACCACACCCAAATAGCCGTTTTGCTGTTCACCTACCAACCCTTGGCTCTTGGCGTCCTGCAAACCTATGGCAAAGACGCAGAAACTCATCAACAGGGCGGCAGTCAGGGTCATCAACTTGGTTTTCATCTGTGTTTTCCTTTCGCGAATTCTGGCACCTTAGAAGAGTTCATCATTGGTCAGAAGCTGATCCAACTCTTTATCGACCTTAATGCGAATTTCATGTTCGATTTTCACATTCAGGTTGATAACGATTGGCTTGTCCGGTGGCTCAATCTTGACCGTTGGGGTACAAGCCGACGCCAGCAGCAAGGCTGCAGCCAGCGGCAGCAGAAATTTAGTCTGTTTCACATTCATGTCCTTTTGTGTCCTCACTGCATGGAAGCTTCAATTTGGGTTTGAAGCTTGTCACCTATGGTCAGACTCCTGAGGAGCTGCAGCATGTTCTCCTCATGAGAGTAGTTCAAGTGGATAGGGCGTTCAATCCCCTCGGCCTGACCTTTTACTTCAACCTTGAGCCAGGCCTCACCATCCGGTGCCATATCGTAAGTGCTGGCCAGGGTAGAATATTGCAAGTGTTCGAGGGTGGAAAAGGCAAAGTCCAGATAGGGTTGGCCGGCGCGCATTTGGGCGACAGCCGGATTATTGCCGACCTTGATAAGTCCGCCGGGGGCACGGGCCGCCAGGCGGCCGCCTTTGACTGAGACCTGGCCGTCGGTAATAAATACCGGCAAGACACCATCGAAAATACCGTCGGCGTAGATGCCTTCCTGAGGCTGGATGGCCAACAGTTCTTCCAGGCTCAGGCCCTGCAACACCAAATAAGCATTGGATGGCGCGTTGAGCCGCAAGCGGAAGCTGGGCAGCAGCATTTGTCCCTTGAGTAACTCGCCTTGGCCGCGCACCTGAATATCGGCATCCCGAAACCCGGGCAACAGCTTGGCTTGAGTGCTTTGGTTGCTGTCGAGTTCAGGGGTCAGGCTGAGCTGGCCTTCTAAACCCAGGTTGGTCAACAGCACTCCGGGGTTGAAGGCCTGTGCCGAAGCCTTGAGCTGCTGACAGTTGAGTTCGGCCTCTGCCGGCGCCTTGGCTTCCTTGGCCAGTGTCAAGCGGCACAATGCCGACAGGTTGGCGCCTTCAAATGGTAACTGACTGATACTGCCAGAGAGATCCGACAGCAGCGGGTTGAAATCCAGTTGCAATTGCAGCGCTCGCCCAAGCCCTTCGAGCTTGAGGTCGGCAATCATATGGGTCTCGCCCCTGAGTACCAACTCAGGAGGCAAGGGCAGGTTCTTGGCCGCCAGCGCCTTGATATCAGCGAGATCCGTATCCAGGGTCCAGCGACTGTTCAAGCGATAGCCAAGCGGATCTTTGGCCCGCTTGGGCCAGATGGGCATAAAGTCGTGGCGGCTGTGAAGCGGGATATTATCCAGTTGCCAGTTTTCTTCACTGATAAGACGGTTATCCTGCCAGTCAATGGTTTGGCTGAAGCTGCCATAGCCCAGATTGAGCAGGGTTTCGGTGCGAGGTCCGAGCTTGGTATGCCGGGTTTGGCTTAAGTTGAGCCCATCGAAGGCCAGATTCAGACGACTGGCAAAACGCTCATCCAAGAGTTGGCTCAAGAGTGGCAAGTGCCGTTTTTGATTTAGGTTGGCGTCCAGGGTTCGACTGAGTCCGGGGCTCAGGAGTGAGGTTTGGGCAATCGACAGTGCCAGCGGCCCGCTTTTAGCCTGCAATTCACCCAGCTGGCTGCTGACCGCGGGTAAAGACAGCTTAAGTTTGCCCTGGTTGAAGCTGCCACTGAGCGGGGCCAGCAGTGATAACTTAAAGCCGGAGAGTTGGATACTTTTATCCTCTATACCGGCTTGAATGGCGCCTGTGCTGAAGCCGGGATTGGCTGCGAGGCTGAAGTCCAGTTGTTGCCCTTCGCTTGTCGGCTCCAGGGCAAGCTTACCGCTAAGCGCCATTGATGCGCCCTGATTGAGTTGCAATTCAGCTACAGCCGACTGCCAACGAAAACCGCTCGGCAGGGAGGCTTCAAGGCGCCAGTCTGTGCTTGCTTGTTCCAGTGGCAGCTGCTCAAGGCTGAGTCGCAGCCCCTGAATGGCCTGTTGCAGCGCCAGTTCGAGTCGCTGCTCGGCCGACAAGGGCTTTGAGTTTGAGGAGTTTGATGAGCCAGAGCTTGAGAAGTCAGAGCTTGATAAACCAGAGCTTGATAAACCAGAGCTTGATAAGCCAAAGCCCGGCGAATTTAACCCTTGAGGCTTGGCGCTTTGCGGCAAAGAAACAGAAGTGTCTTGCTGTGCTCTTGCGGCCTTTGGCAGTTGCAATTGCAGGTTTTCAAGGGTCAGCAGCAAACTCGGCCGCTTGCCATTACTGAGTGCGGATGGACTCAATTCCGCAATTCTTGGCCGATTAATTGGCGCACCGCTCGCAGCTTGCTGCTTCTCTGTCATCAGGGCGGGCAGTAACGGCCGCACTGTCAGATTCGGCAGCGACACTCGCATGGATGTCTCATTGCCCGTTGCCGCATTGTTCTTTGTATCAGTGACCTTGGCGGGTTTGAATTCGGCGTCGAGGCCTTGTTCAAGCGCCAGCTCAATTGCGGCGATAAGGGGGGAAACTTGGTTTTTTTCAGCTGGCTCTTGCGCCAGGACTTGCTGCAGCTGCGCCAATTGCGATTCGAGTTCCGCGGCCTTGGTTGCTGATGCTTGCGCCGATGGGGAGTTTGCTGCGAGCAAGGCAAGCAGCGCTTGGCGCTGAGCCGGAGTGGTTGAAAGCGTGAGTCTCAGCGGCGCCAGCTCAAAAAGCTGCTCGCTGGTGGAGCCCGAAAAGCGAAAGCGCAACCCTGCGCCGTCACTATCCTCAACCTCAGCCTCAACCCTGGCATTTGCACTGGCCTTGGCACTGAAGCTGGCTGCAGCGCCGGAACTTGGGCACAGAGGGCTATCGGCCAATGAATTGTGCGCCTTAGCTTCCAGGGGCAGCGGTGTTATCTCAAGCGCCACTTGCTCGAGTCCCGGCATGGCAATAGTCGGCGCCGACCAGCAATGGCGCGAGTCTATGTTGCCTTGGGTCAAATCCAGAGTCAGTTGCGAGAAGAGATCTCCGCCAAGGCTCGGCATCAGCTCGGCATGCAATATTTCATCAAGCTTGAAAGCGCTGATGAGGGGCGCTGCGGCCGGGTCCTGCTCAACACTTGCCAGCGCCTGTTGCAGCGCTTTGAGATGCAGTTGACTGGTCAGTCGCCAGGCGGGGGCACCGTTGGCGAGTTTGGCTTTCAAGTCGGCGGTTAATGCCAGCAGGGGCGTCTCTTGTCTTGTTTGAGTTCCTGAGTGAGTCTCTTGTTGCCCTCCTTGTAACCGGGTGGCCAGCTCAGTAACCAGTTGCCCGGAAGGGCTGAGCTGCAACTGTTGCAGCAGCAGAATAAAGCTTGGGGTTTTACTTGCCTTATCCAAGGTCAGCGACGTATTGGGTGTATCGGATACGCCGGCCACGCGTTGCAGGCTTATTCGGGTCGGCCCCAGGGCTATTTCGGGCACAGAGTTCAAGTCCAGTGCCAGACTCTGACCGCCATCATCACCGCCGGGCAAGAGTAGTTCAGGCGTCAAACTAAAACCGGCGTCTCGATAGCTGACCTTTTGAAGTTGCGCCATCAACCAGTCGATGGAGCCAGGGGGCGGCGTCGATGCTTCGCCTGTCAGTAATTGCCAAATCCGTTTGGCACTGACAGGCGATTTGAGCTGGAGCCTGAGTTGATGAAACTCAAGCTCGCTGCCCTGGTAATCAAGCTTAAGGTAATCGAAGCTCAGTCTGTCCCAGCCTTCAGGCGCCAGGCGCAACTCGTCGATACGAATATCTTGCGCAGCCAGATATTGATTAATATGCGGCAGCAGCCACTGCGGCCTTTCATACAGGGACCAAGCCAGCCCCACAAGCAGGGCACCCGGAAGCAGTACCAGCAGAAGCAACAGGCCAACAGCCCATACCGTCAGGCGTTTCTTGCTTGGGAGTCGATACCTCATTGGTGTTTCCCGGCCTTGGCCGCTCACTCCTGCCAGCGAATTTCTGTGGTCAGAGTGTGACTCTGTTTGGGGCCGAGCACCAGTTTATCTTCCAGCACATTGGCGGCTTCCAGGCAGACCATAGACAGGTAATCCTGCTCTTGGAAACGGGCCAGCCGCTTGGACTTGTCTATCCAGGGATTCCAAAGTATTGCCGAGTGGCTCTGCTCACGGCTGACAAGAATAGTGCCGTTGGGGGTATGCAGCTTTTGCAGCTCAGACAAGCCGGTGTAAACCCGGTCGGTTTCGCGCTCAAAGCGCACTTCGTCTTCGACTTGTGCATAGGGACCTTCACCAAACTCGATATACTGGCTGCCGGCAAAGCCGGTAGCGCGCAGTTGGTGGATATCGCCGATGGGGAAATAACTGTGCAATGCCTGGGTCAGCGTTACGTTTTGCTCGCTCAGGTTGCGGTTAATCAGGCTGACCCTGAGGCTGTCGCTGAGGACAAAGTCCAGCCGCACCTCGGTATCGTGGGGCCAGTAACGTCTGTCCTCGTCGCTAAGCTTAAGGACAAAGCTCAGCTCTACCCGTTCATTACTGATATGAGTTCGCTCAAGTTGCCACAACCGGGTGCGGGCAAAGCCATGCTGGGGCCAGCCCTCATTGGCATGCATGCCAAACCAGGGCCAGCAGACGGGAATACCGCCGCGAATACCACTGCCCGGTAGATAGTCATCGGCAGGAGAAACCCACAGCAGCGGCGCCTTGCCTTTGGGCACAAAGCTGTCTATCTGGGCACCCTGTAAAAAAATACGGCCGTAGCAGAGTGGGGTATCGATTTCGATATAGTCCAGACCATTGGGGTGTTTGCGGGTGTTGACGCTGGCCATGCAGGATTCCTTTAGCGGGCGAACAGGATAATGCCCCTAGCTTACAAAGTTTTACAGCCCGAGATAAGAGGCTGTTCAAGCGAATTTACGCAGAGCGCTGTTCTTGTATTAAAAAAAAGTGATATAAAACTGGTCAGAGGTGCTGAGTTTTTACTCAGAATTGGCTAAGGTGAGACATCAATCACAGGGAAAAGGAAATAAGCATATGGCAAGTTATCAGCCGCCGATGCGGGATTACCGCTTTATTCTTGAACAGTTACTGGATATTTATCAGCAGCCAAAGCTGCAGGGGTTCGATGAAATTGACCCTGAGTTGGTCAATGCCATTCTCGAAGGCATGGCCGATTTCAGCACTGGGGTGATGCTGCCGCTTAATAGTGTCGGCGATCTGCAGGGTTGTCGTCTGGAAGCCGATGGGGTGAAAACCGCCGAGGGCTTTATCGATGCCTACCGCCAGTATGTGGACAACGGCTGGCCGACGCTGACCTGTGATCCCGAGTTCGGTGGTCAGGGCTTGCCGGAAGTTGTGGGTATTTTTGCCACCGAAATGCAGACCTCCTCCAACATGGCCTTTGCCATGTATCCCGGGCTGACTCACGGTGCTTACAGTGCCATTTTTGCCCATGGCTCCGAGGCGCTCAAGGCCAAATATCTGCCCAAACTGGTGAGCGGCGAGTGGACCGGCACCATGAATCTGACCGAATCCCATGCCGGTACCGATCTGGCGCTGCTGCGTACTAAGGCCGAGCCCAGCACTGACGGTTGCTATCTTGTCAGCGGTGAGAAAATCTTTATCTCCAGTGGCGATCACGATCTGGCCGAAAACATAGTGCACCTGGTATTGGCCAGGTTGCCCGATGCACCGGCCGGGGTGAAGGGGATCAGTTTGTTCGCCGTGCCCAAGTATTGGGTCAAGGAAGATGGCAGCCTGGGCGAGGCTAACAATGTCAAGGCCAGCGGCCTCGAACACAAGATGGGTATTCACGGCAATTCCACTTGTGTGATGCTGTTCGACGGCGCCAAAGGCGAGTTGGTGGGCGAACCCCATCAAGGCCTCAGAGCCATGTTCACCATGATGAACCAGGCGCGCATGGGTGTTGGGGTTCAGGGGCTGGGCGTCTCTGAAATCGCTTACCAGAACGCGCTGGCCTACGCCAGAGAGCGGGTTCAGGGAAGGGCACTGTCCGGCACCAAGGCGCCGGAGCAAAATGCCGATCCTATTCTGGTGCACGGCGATGTGCGGCGGATGCTGCTGTCGCAAAAAGTCTTCAATGAGGGCGCCCGCGCTCTTATCGGCCAGCAGGCGCTGTGGCTCGATGAAGCTGAGCGCCATCAGGATGCCGAACAAAAGGCCAGAGCCAAGGCGTTGGCGGCGTTGTTTACTCCTGTGGTCAAGGGCTTTATCACAGATAGAGGCTTCAGCGCCTGTGTCGATGCCCAACAGGTGTTTGGCGGCCATGGCTATATCCATGAGTGGGGGATGGAGCAGTTTGTCCGTGATGCCCGTATCGCGATGATTTATGAAGGTACCAATGGCGTGCAGGCGCTGGATCTGGTGGGGCGCAAGCTGATGGGTGACAAGGGCGCGGCGCTGAAACTCTGGGCCGCAGAGGTGGAGGCCTTTATCGAAGGCGCCAAACCCAAGGCCGCTCAAGAGCCCCGGTTTGCCAAGGTGCTCGAAGGTTTGGGTCAGGCGGCAACGGATCTGCAGCGCGCTACCCAGAGCCTGATGGAGTTGGCGATGAAAAATCCCGACAACCTGGGCGCGGCCTCCATGCCTTATATGCAGCTGTTTGGCACAGCTGCGCTGGCGTGGATCTGGGCACGGATGGCCGAGCTGGCGCTCGACGGGCTGGCAGATGATGCCGACGGTTTCTATGCCGGCAAACTGGCCTCGGCGGCTTTCTTTATGGACTACTATGTCAGCAGCGCCAGTGGCTATCGGCGTCAAATTGCCGCGGCCAGTGAATCCATCATGGCCTTCGACGACAGTTACTTCGGTTAATTGCGGTAGCTTCAATACCAAAGGGTCGGTGCAACCGGCCCTTTTTTGTGGTACACCAATAGCTTCCAAGCCAATCGATTCGTCAGTATGGAGTGACAAGATGGATCTGAATTACGACAACAACAATATTTTCGCCCGCATTCTTCGCGGCGAGTTGCCCTGTATCAAACTCTATGAAGACGAGCATACTCTGTCTTTCATGGATATCATGCCGCAAACCAAGGGCCACTTATTGGTGTTGCCCAAGGAGTCGGCCGTGACCCTGTATCAGTTGTCCGATGAAGCGGCGGCGGCCTGCATGCGTACCGTCAAACTGATGGGCAAGGCGGTGGAAAAGGCCATGGGGATCCCGGGCTCCACTGTGTTCCAACACAACGGCAGCGCCGCCGGTCAGAGTGTGCCCCATGTACATTTCCATGTGTTGCCCGGCCCGCTCAAAGGCCTGATGGAGCACGCGGCCCATAAGGGGGATATGGATGAACTGCACACTATAGCCGACAGAATTCGCGCTTGTATTGGATCTTGAGAGTTATTTTCTATGGGGCTGTTGACCCAATCAAAACTTGAAGAAAAGGAGAATAAAGAGTTCCAATAGTTCTTCTTGTTATTTGTTAGGTCGATATTCTCAGTGTTTATCTAAATAAAGCCTTGGCTCAAGTCAAGGCTTTAATTTGCGTTCTTTGCCTTGTCTAGCGTTATCATCTTCAATCCTCGCATTAATTTAACAAATCATCCTGATTGTTAGCTTGATGGTGATTTTTTCTTGAAGTGCATCCGTTTCTGGCAGCAGAAAAAACTATCTCCTTAGTTGATCATTTACTTTATTTTGATACGTATTGATAACAAATGTGTTGTTTGTATCGTTGTGGTGGCGCTTTAATTTGACTGAGTAGGCGAGTTTTATGCGTTGTTAGCCTTTGCCTGCAATTTAGGGGGAAGGAGATTGTCTAAAGAAATTTTTGGTGTCTCATTGTGATGTATCAGCATTGAAACAAATTGTTTTGTGATCTATATCACGTTTTAATGCTTCAGCCATGTTAATTAATGTGTTTTAAATTAACGAAAAATCAAAGTCTATTTTTAGGTTTTCCATCATAATTAGCTGCATATTTATTCGTTCATAAGTTTGTGGGCCGCTATCTCTATAAAACAAAACATTAACGAAACATAAATAAAACATTTTGGTTTTTGCCAGAAGAAAATCCTGTTATTGACGCTATTGAAACGAGGCGACAGTATCTTGGCAACGCTGCATTAATAAGTGCGGTGAAAATAAAAACAAACCAAGAAGTAAGGGAGTTTAAAATGACAAGAACCAATAAGCTGACCAGCTCAGTAAGATTGGCATTATTTGCTGCAGTATCAACGTCAGCTGCATCTGTCTCTCAGGTAGCTTTTGCTGCCGAAGAGGGAGCCAAGGTAGAACGTATTGAAGTCACCGGCTCACGTATCCAGCGTCAAGATATGGAAACCGCTTCTCCAGTGACAGTGATCAGTGCCGACGCCATTCGAGCGGAAGGTTTCACTTCAGTGGATCAATTGCTGCAGGCACAAACCTCCATGGCCGGCGCTGCAGTGGGGTCCAGTACCAATAATGGAGCCGATGGTGTGGCTCAGGTCGATCTGCGGGGCATGGGCGCTGAGCGCACTCTGGTTCTGCTCAATGGTCGCCGTATGGTCAATTCCGGCTCTGGTGCCGATAGCGCAGTGGATTTGAACTCTATCCCTGTGGCTATGATAGCTCGGGTAGAAATTCTTAAAGATGGCGCTTCTGCAGTATACGGCTCCGACGCCATCGCCGGTGTGGTTAACATTATCACCAAGAAAGACTTTGAAGGTTTTCAGTTGGATTTCAACGGCAGCGGAACCGATAAAGGCGACGGTGAGAGCGGTGAGCTGAGTTTGTTGTATGGCTTCAACACAGACAATGGTGGTAACTACACTTTTGGTGCGTCTTATTCTGACCGCCGTGGCGTAATTCAGGGGGATCGTGATTGGACCGAGCCAGGGGCCAGTTCCTTTATTCCTACCGGCTCTCTGAACGGAATGGTCAAAGACGCCAACGGTAACTGGGTCGAGCGCAGCACAGGTTATGATTATACTCAGGACAGTTGGTTCCAAACGCCTAGTGAGCGCTATAGCTTATTTGCCAACATGATCCAGGAGCTGGGTAATGAGTTGGTGCTGACAGGTGACATACTGTATACCAAGCGTAAGTCCGATCAGCAAATGGCGGCTCAACCAGCCGATATCATGCTGGGTGTCTGTGGCGAGGAAGGTATTGATGCTTCTCGCTGTCTCACGCTGGATCAATCCATGCTGGATGCCGGTATCAAGGCCGATAAGACCGGCCGTGTTAACTACCGTCGCCGTACCAATGACGTAGGACCTCGTATCTATAATCAAGACGTCGATACGCTGCGCGCCTCGATTGCCCTGCAGGGCACGCTGGATGTTCATACCGGCATGACTTGGGATCTGTCTTACACCTATGGCAAGAACAAGGCCGATACCTGGGTTGAAAACTCCATCAATGCCAAAAAGATGGAAAACTCAGTTTACAACAATCAAGGCGCCTGGCTCAGCGGTGCGCCATTGACCCAGGAGATCATCAACGATATCGGTTTCACCGAGCGTAACGATGGTGGTAACGAACAACATCTGGTTGCCGGGGTATTGAGTGGTGAGCTGTTTGATCTCGATGCTGGCCCGGTCAGCTTCGCTATCGGTGCCGAATACCGTTACGACAGCGGTTACTTTAATCCGGATCCTGTGATTGTCGCCGGTGAGGGTACCGCGGCCCAGCAAGACCCAACTGATGGTAACTACGACGTTATCTCTATCTATCAGGAGGTTAGCGTACCTTTTAGCGAAAAACTGACAGGTGAATTTGCGCTACGTTTCGATGATTACTCTACTTTCGGTAAGGCATCGACCTGGAAGATAGGCCTGACCTATGAAGCGACTGATGACTTAATGTTACGCGCCGTGGCAGCCACCGGATTCCGAGCGCCAAACGTCAGTGAACTCTATGGTGGTAACACAGGATCGTACGACTATTTGACCGATCCATGGGGTAACGAGCAAGATCCACAGATTTTGGTGAACTATACCTCGGACGAAAACTTGGAACCTGAAGAGTCTGAGTCTTACACTGCCGGTCTGGTTTACTCACCGCACTTTATTGACGGTATGTCTTTGACTCTGGACTACTGGCGTTTCAGGGTAACCAATGCCATTACCCGTCTGGATGCTCAGAAAGGGCTGAAAGATTGTTACGCCGGCAATCAGCTTGCCTGTGATACCTTCAAGATTACTTCTGACGGCGATCTATCTGACTTTACCAATCCGCTTACCAACGTAGGTAGCCAGAATACCAGTGGTATCGATTTCAACCTGGCTTACAGCTTCGAAGGCCTGGGACTGGACTGGAAGATTAACAACGACCTGACCTACCTTTTGGAGTTTGAGCAGGATGGCGTTTCCTATGATGGTACCATTGACGGTAACTTTGGCGCCTATGCAGAAGTTCGCAATAACTTCAGTATTCAAGCCAGTCGTGGCGACTGGAGCCTGATGTACTACAACCGTTATATCGGTAAGATGGATGATATTTATACTGACTATGATCAGAATGATAATCCATTTACAGCGGTTGCCAAGGCTGATGCCGTTATGTATCACAACATTGTCGGCACCTATCACTTCACTGATGGTTTGACAGCCTCGCTGGGTGTTAAGAACTTAACTGATGAAGAGCCGTCATTTGTATCCAACGGCAGTGATGCCGGAACTGTCCCTGAGGTTTATGACACCATAGGTCGTCAAATCTACGGTGGTGTGACTTACAAATTCTAAGTCATCTCATAAAATGCCAAAGCGCCTTCGGGCGCTTTTTGGGTTTAATCTACTGTAGTGGCAAATACCGCTTTGACATTAAAAAAGTTGTTGCGATCTCGATAATCATAGTCTCGTTCACAGCAATCGTTTGATTTTGGTATTCATCCCTTGCCATAGTTATTGCGTCACCTATGGGGCGCTGAATGCATATTTCAAGCAGGTAAATTTTGAGTGGTTGGCAAGCTGTAATGAGTGCTTGGATGCTATTTCCCTTGGGCTAACTTACTCAAGTTTTCAGCGAATCATATGCAGAGTTACAGTCCGGTCTTGTCTGTTATGCTTCTTGCAAACGCGCAGGGCTATTTATTGTGAACCACGTCTTGCATCCACCTGTAAGCCCGCGAAGAGCACCAATGGGCCTTTTCGTATCTTCTTCACTGATGTTTGGGTTCAATCCAACTTTTTCATCAGATAAGAGAGGGCTTATTAATCGCCCCTTCTCCACATTATGAGCAAGCTCCTACGGCCTTGATTGAGCCGCTTAAGGGCGGTTTGTGCTCTTTTAATGGCGTTGCTGGCTCTAATTCTAGCTCGCAAATGAAATGATATAGCTCTTGGTTCCCTTCATTTTTGGACAATACCCCCGTTCCTTAAAATCAAAGATCTTATTTATATGCATAGCAGCCTGAGTGGCTTTATTACAGACACATTTACTCTGGTATACAGGCTTGAAGTGCTCTCTCTAAAAGAACAACCTCCGCAGCATAAAAAACTATTGAATAAAAACATATACAAGATGGTGTTAAACAGATTTGTAACATAACCATACTGCATACCGTTTGTAATATGACCTGGTTAACAGAGATGTCCATGCAGATATACCTAACAGAGCTGGTAGTCAAACACGTCAATGAAGGTTTTTTCTTTGTGATGTTGACCTTGTATTCGGTATAAATGTGCTTTAGATCGCACTTTTGATTAATGTTATTGTTGCGAAATTTGGGCTATTTTAACAAAAAACTAAAGTTATTTTTTGACAAATTCAGCTATTTAAGTTTGCGGTTATATACTAATTCCAGGATAACTGAAGCTCACCAAAAAAATAAACAATATAATTTCAATTTGTTAACAATGCGGCCTTTGTCAGATTAAAACTCTGTTATTGACGATTTTGCGACCAGGCGACAGTATCTTTGCTCGCCGCACCTAAAGAGGTCGGCGAACATAAAAACAATTCAGGAAGTAAGGGAGTTTATTATGACAAGAACCAATAAGCTGGCCAGTGCGGTTAAATTGGCGCTGTTTGCTGCTGTGTCAACGGCAACAGTATCTGTCTCTCAGGAAGCTTATGCTGCAGAGGAGGGCGACAAGGTTGAGCGTATCGAAGTCACAGGCTCACGTATTCAGCGCCAAGATATGGAAACCGCTTCTCCTGTAACAGTGATTAATGCCGATACTATTCGGGCAGAAGGTTTTACTTCGGTCGATCAATTATTGCAGGCACAAACCTCCATGGCTGGTGCGGCTATTGGCTCAACCACCAATAATGGTGCCGCTGGTGTAGCTCAGGTCGATTTGCGAGGTATGGGCGCTAAGCGCACCTTGGTACTGCTTAATGGCCGCCGTATGGTCAATTCCGGCTCCGGTGCCGATAGCGCAGTGGATTTGAACTCTATCCCTGTGGCTATGATTGCCCGGGTGGAAATTCTTAAAGACGGGGCTTCTGCGGTATACGGCTCTGACGCCATTGCCGGTGTGGTTAACATCATCACTAAAAAGGATTTTGAAGGTTTACAGTTGGATTTCAACGGCAGCGGAACCGACAAGGGGGACGGTGAAACCGGGGAGTTGAGCCTGTTGTATGGTTTCAACACAGATAATGGCGGCAACTACACTTTTGGCGCGGCGTACTCTGACCGTCGTGGCGTCATCCAGGCTGACCGTGATTGGACAAAGCCTGGTGCCAGTTCTTTCATCCCAACCGGTTCTCTGGCCGGTATGGTCAAAGACGCCAACGGTAACTGGGTTAAGCGCAGTACTGGTTATGATTTCACCAAAGACAGTTGGTTTCAAACGCCAAGCAAGCGCTATAGCCTGTTTGGCAACATGATCCAGGAGCTGGGCAATGAACTGGTATTGTCAGGTGACATACTGTACACCAAGCGTAAGTCCGATCAGCAAATGGCGCCGCAGCCTGCTGATATCATGTTAGGAGTTTGTGGTCAGGCAAGAGTGAATCCTAACCGTTGTATTACCTTGGATCAGTCTATGTTGGCTGCAGGTATAAAGGCGGACAAGACCGGGCGAGTCAATTATCGCCGTCGTACCAATGATGTTGGGCCGCGTATTTATAATCAGGATGTCGATATTCTGCGTGCTTCTCTTGCTCTGCAAGGCACGTTGGATGTTAATACAGGTATGACTTGGGATTTGTCTTATACCTATGGCAAGAACAAGGCCGATACCTGGGTTGAAAACTCTATCAATGCTGAAAAGATGACAAACTCGGTTTACAACAATCAAGGCGCCTGGATCAGCGGCGCACCATTGACCCAGGAGATCATCAATGACATAGGCTTTACCGAACGTAACTATGGTGGTAATGAACAACATGTGGTCGCCGGGGTATTGAATGGTGAGTTGTTTGACCTGGCTGCTGGTCCTGTCAGTTTTGCTATCGGAACCGAATATCGCTATGACAGCGGATACTTTACTCCGGATCCTGTGATTGTCGCCGGTAAAGGAACTGCTGCTCAGCAAGATCCAACCGACGGTAACTATAATGTTATCTCAATCTATCAGGAGATTAGTGTACCTTTCAGCGACAAGCTGACCGGTGAATTTGCCCTGCGTTTCGATGATTACTCTACTTTCGGTAAGGCGTCCACCTGGAAGCTAGGGCTGACCTATGAAGCGACCGATGAACTTATGCTGCGCGCCGTGGCTGCTACCGGTTTTCGGGCACCAAATGTCAGCGAACTCTATGGCGGTAACACAGGATCTTACGACTATTTGGAAGATCCATGGAAGAATGCCCAGGATCCACAAATTTTGGTCAACTATACCTCAGATCTGAATCTGAAGCCTGAGGAGTCAGAGTCTTATTCTGCTGGTTTGGTTTATTCACCAGGTTTTATTGACGGTATGTCTCTGACCTTGGATTACTGGCGTTTTCGGGTAACCAATGCCATTACTCGCTTGGATGCTCAGAAAGGGCTGAAAGATTGTCATGCCGGTAAACAGGCTGCTTGCGACACTTTCAAAATCACTCCATCCGGTGACTTATCCAAGTTCACCAACCCGTTGACCAACGTGGGAAGCCAGAATACCAGTGGTATCGACTTCAACCTGGCTTACAGTTTTGAAGGCTTGGGGTTGGACTGGAAGATCAATAATGACCTGACTTATCTGCTGAAATTTGAGCAGAATGGTGTGGCCTATGACGGTACTATTGACGGTAACTTTGGCGCCTATGCAAAGGTTCGCAATAACCTCAGCATCCAGGCAACTCGTGGTGACTGGAGCCTGATGTATTACAACCGTTATATAGATAAGATGGACGATATCCATACCAAGTACGATAAGAATAAAAAACCTTACACTGCAGTTGCCAAAGCGGATGCTGTTTTGTATCACAACATTGTCGGTACCTATCATTTCACCGATGCCTTGACAGCTTCTCTGGGGGTGAAAAACCTGACAGATGAAGAACCTTCATTTGTATCCAATGGCAGTGATGGCGGAACTGTTCCTGAGGTTTATGACACCATAGGTCGTCAAATCTACGGTGGTGTAACTTATAAGTTCTAAGCCATCTCATAAAATGAAAAAGCGCCCGAGGGCGGGCGCTTTTGGCGTTTATTGTACGCCGTGGAAAACATAGTTTCGAACCACTAAAGATCAGCATCTTGCCAACCGGCTAGGTTGAATTCGCCGTATCAGTGTTTTATTCAGTCAAACCACTGACTTTGAGTTGCCTTAATCGTTATTGCCTGTCCCTGTCCATTGGATGTTGGCTTTAATCTCTTCCACCAAGCCGGCATCCTCTTCGGTAACATGACCTATAACACTGTAAATTTTGCCGACAACAGGCTGCTCGATATCGAATTGCGCCTGGCAGTATTCGATACCATTTTCTTCAGCGGGGAACAGATAGGCTGGAATGCGATATTCCATACCTTCGTAGCTGAGGTTGAGATCGTAAAACTCCCTCACCTCATCACAGCTGAAGTCGGTGTTGGGTACATCGAAGTAGAGCCCCACCTTGGCGCCGCCATTATCCGCCGCTGTCATCTGCATGGTCAGGTGACCAAGCTGATAGGTCGCTTCTGTGGCCGCTGGCAGCTCTGCTGTAAACATGCGACCTTGGGCATTATTATCAGATTCGATATCCAGACGTTTTTCAACATCATCGGCTTTGCTGAACAGGGTATAGCGACTGTCCCACATTTGGGCGACCTTGGCCCCTTTACCCACACCTGCAATGGCGTCGTTCAGCTTGATGGTTTCCTGATGTTCAACACCTTCATCATCGCCGTACTCCAGCACCATTTGGCCTAGTTCATTGATGGTATAAGTGGAGACTTCCACGGTTGCAATAGCGGAGCATTCGCTGAGGTTGTTTTGAGTGCGGACATTACGCAGCACAGAGCCGTTTTTGAACTCCAGAGTATCACACCACACTTGCATCACACCGTCGTCGTGTTCGTCTGCAGAACCCCATTCTGTGATGAACCAGGTGTTGCCTTCCAGCGGATGTTTGGGCTCTGGTTCGACACCGTTACCGGCAACCTTGACTTTAAGATCGGCTCTCACAGCTGCATGTTTGCCGTCATTGACTGTCACAGTGACAACAAAGTCGCCGGCAACCAGAGGCTTGCCGGACAAACGCAATGAGTCACCTTGCTCAATTTTCAGGTCGATACCTTGCATATCCGTCATGGCGCTGAAGGTCAGTTGATCTTTATCCTGATCGCCAAATAGCTCATCCAGGTCAATCACCTGATCGATTTGATTGCCTACTGTCAGCGCCATGCGTGCCAGTTCAGCTTCCAGTTTGGCTTTTTCAGCCGGGTTGATGACAGGAGCATGGTTGATACTGCTGACTTCAATCTCAATTTCCAGCGGGTATGAGCGGGTGCCCTTGCTGTCGGTGGCGTAAGCGTGCAGCTCAATTTCACCGGCTACCTTAGGTGTGCCGCTGAGAACGCCTGTTTTGGCGTCGAATGCCAGGCCCAGGGTTTGCAGTGCAATGTTGCCATCTTCCTCCATCAGGCTCAGAGTGAAGTTGTCGTTGTCCTTGTCGGCAAAAGCGGCTGACAAATCTACGGCAGTCATCGGCTGACCCAGTTCCACTTCAATTTGGGTCAGCTTGTCCAGTTCAGCCTGGCTCAAGACAATATGAGGTCTGTGGTTGGACTCTACACCGCCTTCTGGAGTGATCACCGGCTCGTAGTCGTCGAGTTTGTCACCGGTTTGCACCTTGGCAGCCACATCTTCAACCAAACTTTGCAGATGCGCTTCAGCCAGGCCCTGATGGCTAACCAGAGTCTCGCCGACAATGTTCAGCGCTTGAGCGACTTTGTTGGCGTTGCTCTTGGCCAGATAGTCACCAAACAGCAGCTCTGGTTCGGCTTTAAGTTCAGCAAATTGAGCCGACACGGCTTTTTCGGCATCCGCCTTGGATACACCTTGGTTGGCGTCCATATGCTTGACAACCAAGTCTGTCAGCGGGCTGATCACCTGGCTGTTGGCCTCTTTGCTTGCCGGGGCTTTGAGCTCAAAGGCTTTTTTCACCAAGCCGCGACTTTCATCCATGGTCTTGTCGGCAATGGCTTTAACACACAGTGTTTGTCCCTGATATTGGCCATCGATCCGGGCAATACCGCCTTTGCCGGTTGTCGCCACTTTGGTTTGGCAGTTTTCGCCGACATAAACGTCGGCATTCACCAGATAACCATCAATGGCTGTGACCGAAAATGATTTGGTTGTGGGGGTGTCATTGTTGTCGTTGCCGCCGCAACCGGCCAGAGCCAGTGCTATTGACGCTGCAAGCAAAGTCGTCTTCTTCATTCTTTATCCTAAAATAATTTGAGCGCCTTGATGACGCCCATCCACCTTTTTAGATACAAAAGTTCCATTTAAAGGGGGTCGGATGATAACTTTGATAAGGAAAAGATAAATTGATTGGATTCACATAAAATAATGATTAAAAACAGTGTGGTAGATTGAATTTTAAGCTGTGATTTAATTTTGAACACATATTGGCGTCGCAATCGCCAAAAGTGCCGCTATCTGAGTTTTTACTTGTCAGAAGCAAGGAGTTGTGCCGCCTGAATGGATTGATAAATGCTTATAAATAAGAGGGTTATTGACAGCCTGTTAATTGCGTATCGGGTAGCGGAAATGAAAGCTCAGGATTGAATTAGCCCTGATTTGGCCCAAGCCAATGTACTGAGGTTAAGTCGCCGGTTTGTTAAAAGTGAGCCTTGGTTCAGTTTAAAAAACAGCTCCGCAAGAGTGGCATCTGCGGAGCTGTTTTCAATGTAGATGAGAGTTAAGCCAAATTTAATGCTTGTCGCTCACTACTTTGTTTCAAAAACCTGTCTAAGGAGTTCTTTCAGTAGCTTAGGTTTTGGTAACTGGGCTCAGTAGCCTGCCGCTTCGCTGCCGGCACGGCGTGGATCCGATGCACCAAATTTACCTTCTTCGGTCACCATAATGCTCTGGGTGCTGCCCATGGAACTTTTGACCTTGACCTGGTGGCCCATGGCTTCCAGCAGCGCTATGGTGTCACCATTGAGGCTGCGCTCAACCCGAATTTCATCCGGCAACCACTGGTGATGCATCCGCGGCGCAAAGCTGGCTTCGGCGATATTCAGGTCGTGGTCAATCACATTCATGATGATCTGCAGCACTGTGGTAATGATCCTGGCGCCCCCCGGGCTGCCGGTAACCAGAAACGGCTGACCGTCTTTCATTATCATGGTCGGGCTCATGGAGCTCAGTGGCCGCTTGTTGCCCTGTACCGAGTTGGCTTCACCGCCCACCAGACCATACCCGTTGGGGGTGCCGGGTTTGGCTGAGAAATCATCCATCTCATTGTTCAGCAAAATCCCTGTGCCATCGGCCACCAGCCCAGAACCATAACTGAAGTTGAGGGTATAGGTGTTGGATACTGCATTGCCCCATTTGTCCACGACCGAGTAGTGAGTTGTCTGGTCACTTTCATAGGGTGCCAGCTTGCCGGGTTTGACCTGGCTTGAAGGGGTGGCGTGCTTGCTGTCGATGCTCTTGGCTAATGTCTTGGCATAATCCGGGCTCAACAGGGCTTTGACCGGCACAGGATAGAAATCCGGATCGCCGAGATACTCGCTGCGATCGGCATAGGCCCGTCTCATGGCCTCGGCCATAAGATGCAAAGTGGCGGCGGTGTTATGGCCCAGATCATGGATGGGGTACTGCTCGAGAATGTTGAGGATCTCTATGATATGAATACCACCCGATGATGGCGGCGGCATGGAAACCACCTCATAGCCTCGATAGTGTCCGCGCACCGGCTGGCGCTCTATGGCCTGATAGTTGTTGAGATCCTCAAGGGTCATGATGCCGCCGGCGGCCTGAATGGCTCTCACCAGTTTCTCGGCGGTTTCCCCTTGGTAAAAGCCTTTGCTGCCCTGTTTGGCAATCAGCTCCAGTGAGTGAGCCAACTCAGGTTGCTTGATGATGTCGCCCGGTACAAAGCTGCTGCCATCTGCCTTGTAGAAGATAGCGGCAGAGCTTGGCCATTGGGAAATGCGGCGCTTAACCCCATCAAGGGAGTTGGCCAGATCTGAAGTAACGCTGATCCCATCCCGCGCCAGTTTGATCGCCGGGGCTATCACTTGCTCCCGTTTCATGGTGCCATACTTGGACAGGGCCAGCTCCATGCCCATCACAGTGCCGGGAACGCCTACCGCCAGGCCGTGCTCGCGGCTGAGTTTATTGACCGCATTACCCTTGTCATCAAGGAAGATATCCCTGTGGGCCTTGGAAGGAGCCATCTCCCGATAGTCTATGGCTATGGTCTTGTTTTCCTTCGCCAGGTGTACCAGCATGAAACCGCCGCCACCTATATTGCCGGCCCGGGGCAAAGTCACTGCCAGGGCATAACCCACTGCCACTGCTGCATCTACTGCGTTGCCGCCTTGCTTGAGAATATCCACCCCGATACGGGAAGCCAGTGCCTCCTGGCTGGAAACCATGCCATGCTTGGCCCAAACGGGCTGGGCTGTGGCCATTTCACTGTAAATCGAGGATTCGTTGGCGGTAACTTGTGGGCTGTAACTCAGGGTGGAGGCTGCAGGCAGAGCCAGAGCGACGGCGAAGATCAGCGGTTTTATCAGACGCACTATATTTCCTTATACTGCTTTTGCTTAAGTTGCTATGCAATGTGCCGCCAATTATCCTTGATTGCAAGTTTGCCTCGGCATATGGAATAAATTTGGACAATAAGCACTGGCAGTGGCGTTTTGCCGCCGGCATTGATGAGATCCCCGCCGCCGAGTGGGATCTGTGTCTGGCTGAAGATGGCCAAACAGAGCCGGACAACCCCTTTTGCCGGCATGCTTTTTTGAAGGCGCTGGAGCAAAGTGGCAGTGTTTGCGCCGCAGCCGGCTGGCAACCCATGCATTTACAGCTGTTTTGCAACGACAGGCGTTTGGCTGTGATGCCTCTCTATCTCAAGGATCACTCCTGGGGCGAATATGTGTTCGACTGGGCCTGGGCCGATGCCTATCAGCGCCACGGTGAAGCCTATTATCCCAAGTTGGTCTGCGCCATTCCCTTTACGCCTGTCACCGGCCCAAGACTCGGGATAGCGCCTGAGGCCAGGGCGGCGGCCGCTGATATCCAGCAGGCGCTGGGGAAACTATTTTGGCAACTGCTCGAAAGCTATTCCTCCTGGCATTGGCTGTTTGTCAGCAAGGGGCAGCTCGAGTCATTGCGGCATTTGCCCCAGACCTTGGTGCGGGAAGGCACGCAGTTTCATTGGTTTAACCGGGGTTACAGCCAGTTTGATGATTTTTTGGCGCGGCTCAACTCGAAACGGCGCAAGAATATTCTCAAAGAGCGCCGCGCCTTGGCTGGCTTGCAGTTTGTCTGGCTCAGGGGCGATGAACTGCAAGATTGGCACTGGCAGCTTTTCTATCGCTGCTATCGGCAAACTTACCTGAAACGCTCCGGCCACCGGGGATATCTTCAGCCCGACTTTTTCAAGCTACTCGGTAAGTTGATGGCGGCCGAGGTGCGTTTGCTCCTGGTGCACCGAATGGGCGAAGCGCCGCAACAGGCGCTGGCATGCGCGCTTTATCTGCAGGGGAAAGATACGCTTTATGGCCGCTATTGGGGCGCACTTGAGGAGATCCCGGCGCTGCATTTCGAGGCCTGTTACTGGCAGGGGATTGACTACTGTATCAAGAACGGCCTCAGTTGCTTCAACGCCGGTGCCCAGGGGGAGCACAAGCTGATTCGCGGTTTTGAGTGTGTCACCACCTATTCGCTGCACGGCATAGCGCATCCAGGCTTTCGGGAGGCGATAGCCGATTTCTGTCAAACAGAGGCCGGCAACAACCGCTTGTATCAAGCGCAGTTGCAGCAGGCCTTACCTTACAAAAAGGGCGATTAACCCAGCGCCAGCCAGACACCGACCCCCAGCATCAGGCTGCCGGCTATCCGGTTGAGCAGGCGGACATTGTTGCCACGGCTCAAAAACAGCCTCAGGCTCTTGCCGCCGTTGGCATAGGCCAGCATGCAGATGAGTTCGGTACACATGATAATGCCGATGAGTGCCGTCAGTTGCGGTGCCATAGGTTGCTGCAGATTGATAAAGGGAGGCAGCAAGGAAATCATAAAGGCCCAGCCCTTGGGATTGGCAATGGCGGTGACAAAACCTTGGGAGATCAACGCTGTGCGCTTGATACTTCGTGGTTGGTCGAGATTGGCCATCTTGCCCTTGGCCCGCCACATATTGATGCCGAGCCAGATAAGATAGGCTCCACCAAGATATTTGAGTCCCTGGAAGATCATCGGATGTTTCAACATAATCGTGGCCACCCCCAGCACGGCCGCCAAAGCTACCAGGGCGACCCCCACGACTTCACCCAGCATCATCCACAGAGTGCGGCGCACCCCAATGCTCATCCCCAGTGTCATGGCCAGGGTCATGCACATTCCCGGGGTAACGGAAACAAAGAAAAAGGTTGGAATAAAAGCGGCGAGCAGGGCGTAGTCTTGCATTTTGGGTACAGCTGTCTCTCAAAAAGGGAGATCAGTCTAATGAAATCCTACCGGGTGACAAAGTAAAAAATTGCAGTGCTCAATATACTAACAAGAGACCGATCATCAGATCGGTCTCAAACGGGGGATTTCGTTATCGGTTACAGCACGCCACGCTTCATTTGATCGCGCTCGATGGATTCGAACAACGCCTTGAAGTTACCTTCGCCAAAGCCGAGGTTGTTCTTGCGTTGAATAATTTCGATAAAGATCGGGCCGAACAGGTTTTTGGTGAAGATCTGCAGCAGATAGCCACTGTCATCCCCGTCCACCAGAATTTGATGATGCTTTATCTTGTCGCGGTTTTCCGTCACCTGCGGCACCTTGTCGAAGATGGTGTCGTAGTATTCAGGGATGATGTCCAGGGTCTCGATTGAGGTTCCTTCCATGGCATCGAGCGAGGCGACGATATCCCGGGTGCGGAACGCCAGATGTTGCACGCCCGGGCCGTTATATTCGCGCAGGTACTCATCAATCTGGTTTTTGTCGTCACCCTTGCCCTCATTGATGGGGATACAGAAGCTGCCATCGGGAGAGCGCAGGGCGTAGGAGACCAAGGCGGTTTGTACGCCGCTGATATCAAAGTAACGCACTTCGGTGAATCCGAAGATATCCTTATAGAAATCAGACCATTGTTCCATAGTACCCTTGTGGACATTGTTGGTCAGGTGATCTACTTCCATAAAGCCTTTTTCAGGGACTATCACAGGGGCTGGCAGGTCGACAAAGTCTGTCTTGTAAATGTTGTTCTGCTCGCCGAAACGGTCGATGAAGTAAATCAGGCTGTCGCCTATACCATAGATTGCCGGGTAGGGCAGATCAGTGTGGGCCTGATCCGCCGGGCGGGCGCCGCGGGATACCGCCAGTTGCAGGGCATAGTTGGCATCTTCTACCCGCCAACCCATGGAGCAGATGGCCGGACCATGGTGCTTGGCAAATTCGGCGCTGAAGCCTTGACGCTCCTTGTTGAGCAGAAAGTTAATGTCGTTCTGCTTGTAATAGAAAATCTCCCTGTCCTTGGCTTTTTTCAGCATGGAGAAACCAAAGTCGATAAAGACCTGGTGCATGAAATCACTGTCCGGGGTTGCAAACTCGGTGAATTCGATACCGAGCAGTCCCAGTGGATTCTTTTCGCTTGCCATTTCTATGTCCTCTTCAATGATGTTGCTTGCGGCCATTCTCTGATGGCCTTGCTGGATATTCGGGTCCGGGCTCAGCGTTCGAGCCAGGAGCGGTTGTAATCTGTACTCATGCAGCTCTGCACATGGGTGGTTAACTGCAGCGGGGCAAAGGTATCCACCATAACGGCGTATTCATAGGTGTCTTTCTTGCCGATGGAGGCTTCGGTGCGCCCGGGCTGCGGCCCATGAGGCACGCCTTTTTGATGCAGTGTCAGGTAACCGGCTTCTATGCCGGTGCGGCTCATAAAGTCGCCATCCACATAGTAGAGCACCTCGTCGCTGTCGATATTGTTGTGGTAGTAAGGTGCCGGGATAGCCTTGGGATGGAAGTCGTAAGGTCTGGGAACAAAGTTGCAGATAACAAAGTTGTGGGCGGTAAACACCAGATGATCCGAGGGGGGCAGGTGAATCTTGCCTACCTTGGGCGCGTACTCTGTGATGTTGAAGGCCCAGGGGTAGACAAAACCGTCCCAACCCACCAGATCAAAAGGATGCCATTCCAGCTGAGTCAGCTGATACTTGTCGCCAAACTTGCTGACCAGTGGGAATTCCCCTTGCTCGACCTTGGCCTCTGTCAGTTCGGGTACCCGGATATCCCGCTCGCAATAGGGGGCCGACTCCAGCAACTGGCCATAGTCATTGCGAAAGTGTTTGGGGATCTCCACCATGGAGAAGGACTCGATCACCAACAGGCGAACATTAGTGTAGTCCTTGAATTTCAACTGATAGGTGGTGCCGCGGGGGATCACCAGATAGTCCCACTTTTGCACCTTGAGCTTGCCGTATTCACTTAAGAGCTCGCCTTCACCCTCGTGGACAAATACCACCTCGTCGGCGTAGGCATTGCGGTAGAACAGCTCGGTATCCTCGGTGACTCTGGCGGTATAAATCGCCAGATCCTGATTGAAGAAAATCTTGTTGCGGGCACAGAAGAAGTGCCCCTGCCTATCGGCCTGTTTGCTGTCCAGTTTATAGTTCTGTACCAGGGAGTCCTGCCACACTTCTCCATGACTGAGCTTAAAAGGCTCAACAGTTAACGCCTTGGTAGGCATATTGTGGTGGTACTTGTTGGAATAGATATTGGAAAAGCCATGGGTTGAAAACAGCTCTTCACGGTAGAGTTCACCGGATGGCTTCTCAAATGCGATATGGCGCTTGTTGGGAACCTGCCCCTGTTTTACATAAAATGGCATTTGACTCTTCCTTGGTGGCGCTTGCTGTTAACCTTCTTTGGGAACCTTCGGCGGCCACTGTTGTTATTCTTGTTCTCTTTGCGCTCTTGTCTGTCGGAATTGCCGGTCGCTGGCAGCGCAAATGAGCCGTTTTTGTGATCTATCTTTCAATTTAGTTGCGTGCTTGTACAAAAAAAAGAATAATTATTCGGCATACTCAATCTAAAAATTTGATTGTCTTGTTGGATTTACGGGAGTGTAAACCTTGCGTATCGATATCGACGCCTTCAATGTGCTTAAGGTGGTGGTGGAAGAGGGCAGTTTTGCCAAGGCGGCAGAGCGTCTGCACAAGGCGCAGTCGGCGGTCAGTTATCAGATAAAGAAACTGGAACAATATCTTGGCGTTAATCTGCTGGACCGTAATCAATACCGGGCCGAGCTGACTCACGAAGGGCGGGTTATTCTGGCCGAGGGACAACGCTTACTGGCGCATCTTGGCAACATAGAACATCTGGCCAGCCGTTTCAGTGAGGGTTGGGAGCCCAGGTTGGAGCTGGTGATAGACGGCGCCTTGCCGATGGAGCCTATCATGACTGCCCTCAAGCGCATGACAGAGCATAAGATCCCGACCAAAATCCAGCTTAATATGGAGTTTCTCGGTGGGGTACAACACAGGTTTGAGCGCGACAGCGCTGATCTTATGTTGGTGAAAGACTATCGCAGCGGCCCCAGTTACCACCCCAAGCCCCTGCCTGCCATCACCAGCGTGTTGGTGGCAGGTAAAGGCCACCCCTTGACTTCGCGCCGCGGCATAACCCTGTCTGAATTGCAGCAACATGTGGAGCTTACCATCGAAGACTCATCACCGGTCAAGAGCCAGCGCGATGAGCTGCAGTTTGGCGGCGACAAGGTCTTTTATCTTTCCGGTTTTATTATGAAAAAGAACGCCTTGCTCAAGGGGCTGGGTTTTGGTTGGATGCCGGATTTTCTGATAACCGAAGAGCTGGCTTATGGTGATTTAAGTGAGCTGGACTTTGTCGGCGGCAGCCGTTTTCGTTTTATTCCTCAGTTGGTGTCGACGCTGGAACGCCCCCTTGGCCGCGCAGGAAGGCTGTTTACCGAGCTTATTCTGGAGGAGTTTGAGCGCTTTCAAGGGGATAACGCCTGCGGTTTGGGTTGAAGCATTCTGTTACTTTTTACTCAAATTACATCCACCTCCTCACTTGCCGTTTTGACATTTTATGTCATAGACTGAGTGTCAGGTCATTCAGACCCTAAACCATTGAGGGGGAGTTTCAATGAGCAAGAACAGCCATGAAGTGGATTATGAGATCAAGGGCGAGAGCATGCAGCTGGTTGAGGTGGAGCTGGATCCCGGCGAAACCGTGATAGCCGAGGCCGGCGCCATGACTTACATGGAGGAAGGGATCAGTTTTGAAGCCCGGATGGGCGATGGCTCAGAGCCGGATTCGGGCTTTTTCGGCAAGTTGATGGGGGCCGGTAAACGTATGCTGACAGGTGAAAGCCTGTTTATGACCCATTTCAGCAATCAGGGCCAGGGCAAACGCCGGGTGTCGTTCGCCGCACCTTATCCAGGCACTATTCTGGCAATCGATCTCGATGAGGTCGGCGGTGAACTCATTTTGCAGAAAGACAGTTTCCTGGCCGCGGCTATGGGGACCCAGGTGACCATGAGATTCAATAAGCGCCTGGGAACCGGTTTCTTCGGCGGTGAAGGCTTTATTTTGCAGAGCCTCAAGGGTGATGGCATGGCCTTTATTCACGCAGGTGGCACCTTGATCCGTAAAGAGCTCAAGGGCGAAACCCTGAGAGTGGATACCGGCTGTCTGGTGGGCTTTACCAATGGCATCGATTACGACATAGAGAGAGCCGGCTCTCTCAAGTCCATGGTGTTTGGTGGTGAAGGTTTATTTTTGGCGACACTTTCAGGCCATGGCACAGTGTGGCTGCAGAGCTTGCCGTTTTCCCGTATGGCCGACAGGATCATTGCCCATGCGCCTTCTGCCGGTGGCAGTGACAGGGGCGAGGGCTCAGTGCTTGGCGGAATTGGCCGTATGCTGGATGGGCGCTGAGAAGCGCTATTGGCGAAACTACCGGCAAAGATAGCAGTAAAGATTAAGGTAAAGATAGCAGCGAAGAAAGGCAGTCAAGCGCTTAACCTATTTTGCCGACAAACAAAAAAGCCATGGTTTCCACCATGGCTTTTTGCTTTGGAACTCAGGGCTTTGATAACGGCATCAGTGTTCCAGGATCTCAATGATCCTGCGGGTCTTGTCGTGCAGCTTGAACAGCGTGCCTTCTATGTCGACCGTTATCAGGCCATCATTGCCCAGGGGCACAACCACTCGGCCGCGGGCATAGATATCATTATCAAGGATATCGCCCCTGTGATAGCGCTTTTGCCAACCCGGAGGCAAAGGTTCACCCCGGGCGGCTTTCTTTTGCAGTCCCGGGGGTAAATCTTTATGGTCTTTATCCTGCTTGGCCAAAACGGCCGGACTGGCCAGCAGGGCACCCAGGCTGATTGCTACCAAGGTTTTGGATAGTTTGTTTGTCATAGTTTCTCTCCTGCGAGTAGAAGAATACGTTGCCATTCCTGCTCTGTAACCGGTTGCACGCTCAGTCTGGCCCCTTTTTGTACCAGATACATATGTTCGAGCTGCGAGTCTGCCTTGATCTCTTTCAGGCTGACTGTTTTGGCAAACTGCCGTTCAAAGCCGATATCCAGCTGGAACCAGCGCGGTGACTCTGGACTGGACTTGGGATCAAAGTAGGGTGATTCTGGATCCCAGGCCGTGGTATCGGCTTTGGCCTTTCCGACGACTCTGGCTGTGCCCACCACGCCCGGCGTTTTGCAACTGGAATGATAGAACAAAATGGCGTCGCCGATTTGCAGTTCATCGCGAATAAAGTTGCGAGCCTGATAATTGCGGATCCCGCACCAGGGTTCCACCTTGACCCGCTGTAGATCGTCGATGCTGAATTCATCGGGTTCGGATTTCATCAACCAGTACTTCATGCTGGCACTCCTTGAGTGTTTTTACCAGAAAAGCTTACCAGCCTGTTAAGCACTTATTCAGCAAGGCAGGGGCAGACTGACCTCATTAGATTGGTAGATTATGCATTATTGTGATAATCGATGTAAAAGATTAGGAGTCGCCTATGGCCACACTTAGCCTGACAGCTTCAACTGCTGATTATCAAACTTATCGCCATGATTTTGCCCGCGGGGAACAGGATTACGACCCCGCGACAGTCCATAAATTTGTTGCCGAAATGAAGCGCCAAGGCATGTTGCTCAACGAGTTCAGTTGGGATGATTGGTATCAAAACAGCCATATGGTCGACAGGCCTGAATATATCGCCGATGCTTCCTTGTATGAATGCCGCTTGCTGCTCAGTGCCATGGCGCGCTTAGAGCGTTTCAGCCCGGGTGTCCTGCAGAACATGCGCCGCCAGGGGGTCATGTTGGCCTTACTGGAAAGAATGCAGCAATTGCAAAAGGCGGCCTGAGGATATTCGGTCGCTGTTACCGTGCATTTTGCGGCCATGATCCGTCATCGGCAGGCTTTTTATTCAGGGCTCCTTTGGGGGCCCTGATGGTTTTTGAGCCATTATTCTTTAGTCTAAAAGCCGGTTTCCTTGCTTGTTATTCCAATACGCCATTCGTTAGAGTCGTTATGAACCCTGCGCCCAGGCCGCAGTGAAAGCCGATCATTGCCGCTGTTTTTGATGCTTTTCAGACGCTGCCAATATGGCTTCACACTGTGAGGGGAGGGCCGCCGGCTCAGGGTGACAGACTCTTCCTATAACGATAAAACAACGCACGGAGGCTTAGATGTCTGCCAACAAGACAAGCAAGCAACTCAATGATTTACCTCTGTCACAGAGCCGTTATCTGGGGCACAGTAATACTCCCTTGATAGACAAGACCATAGGTCAGTATTTGCAGGATATCTGCAACCGCTATCCGGACAATACAGCTGTGGTGATGCATCATCAGCAACTGCGCTGGAGTTATGCGCGCTATCTTGAAGAGATAGATAAGTTGGCCACAGGCCTGTTGGCACTGGGTATCGGCCCCGGGGACAGGGTCGGGATCTGGTCGCCCAATAATATCGAGTGGTGTCTGACTCAGTTTGCCACCGCCAGAATTGGCGCCATCATGGTGTGCATCAACCCGGCTTATCGCCCGGAAGAGCTGGAATATGCACTTACTAATGTGGGCTGTAAGGCTCTGATCACTCACGATAAGTTCAAGTCCAGCGATTACCTGGCGATGCTGAATGAGTTGGCGCCGGAGCTCAGTGATGCCGAGCCCGGTAAGCTGGTGTCCAGTCGTCTGCCGGAACTGCGCTGCGTTATTCGCACCGGCAGTGACAAGACGCCGGGCATGCTGAATTTCCCCGAGGTATGTGCCATGGGCTCTGAGGCGGAATATGCCGATCTCAAAGGCATAGGTGAGCGTCTATCGGCCAATGATGCCATCAACATCCAGTTCACTTCAGGCACCACGGGTAACCCCAAAGGCGCCACGCTGACTCACCATAATATTCTCAACAACGGCATGCTGGTGGCCGATGCCATGGGCTTTGGCCCGGATGATAAGCTTTGTATTCCAGTGCCCCTGTACCACTGTTTTGGCATGGTGCTGGGGAATCTGGTGTGTCTGGCCAAAGGCGCCACGGCCGTATTCCCATCCGATGCCTTTGACCCTACGACTACCCTCAAGGTGGTCGAGCAGGAGCGCTGCACTGGACTGCACGGGGTACCAACCATGTTTATCGCCGAATTGGAGCTGGCCAATTTCCAGGATTATGACCTCAGCAGTTTGCGCACCGGGGTGATGGCCGGCGCCACCTGTCCTGAGGAGTTGATGAAACGGGTGCATAAGCTGATGCATATGACAGAAGTCGTTATCGCTTACGGCCAAACTGAATGCAGCCCGATCAATAATATGACAGAGGTGGAATCTTCATTTGAGAAACAAGTCACTACCGTTGGCCGGGCACTGCCCCATACCGAGGTGAAGATCATTGATGAATTCGGTGAGATTGTACCTATAGGGCAGCCGGGGGAAGTATGTAGCCGAGGTTATTGTGTGATGCAGGGTTACTGGAACGATCCGGCCAAAACCCAAGCCACCATAGATAAAGAAGGCTGGCTGCATTCGGGCGATCTCGGAGTGATGGACAGCGAAGGATATGTACAGATAGTCGGTCGCATCAAAGATATGATTATCCGGGGCGGTGAGAACATCTATCCACGGGAGATTGAAGAGAAACTCTACACCCATAGTGAAATTCAAGATGCTGCAGTATTCGGGGTACAGAGTGAAAAATACGGTGAAGAGGTGTGCGCCTGGATCAAGATACGTCCCGGCAGTACCGTCACTGAAGATGAAATCCGCCACTTCCTGACCGAGAAGGTGGCTTATTTCAAGGTGCCGCGTTATATCAAGTTTGTTGAACAATACCCTATGACGGTCACCGGCAAAATCCAGAAGTTCCGCATGCGTGAGCTGATGTATGAAGAGCTGCACCGGGATATCAACGCTTGAGTCATTTAAACCGCAACAGTAAAAGAGAAGCGCCGCATTGCGGCGCTTCTCTATGATCATGAATTACTTGCCGAATGGAATCGGTCTAGGGGTGTCTTTGTTGGATGGCGGCAGAATGGGCATTTCTACCTTGGGCTGTTCGCCGGTCAGCGACTTGAGGAAGGCCACCATCTCTTGGGTTTCTTTCTCGGTCAGTTTCTGACCCAACTGGATATCCGACATGGTGTTGACCGCCTCTTCCAGCTCCCAAACACTGCCGTCATGGAAGTAGGGGTAGGTGAGTTCAATGTTACGCAGTGTCGGCACCTTGAACACCATCTTGTCGGCTTCCTTACCCGTTACCGCCTTGCGGCCTTCGGCAGGGTTATCCGTGTGGAAAGGTTTGATAAGTCCCATCTTCATATACATGGTGCCACCGACCGCCGGACCATTATGGCAAGCGACACAGCCTTTGTCCTTGAACAGTTGATAACCGGCTTTGGCTTCGGCGCTGATGGCATTTTTGTCGCCTTCCAGATACTTGTCAAAGGGACTGTTGGGGGTCACCAGTGTCTTTTCAAAGGCGGCAATTGCATCTGTGATCCTGTCGATGTTGACCTCTTCAGAGCCGTAAACCTGCTTGAAGCGGGCGCGGTAAGCCGGCATGGAGGCAACGGTTTCGGACGCCAGTTCATGAGTAAATCCCATCTCCTTGGGGTTGGCTATTGGACCTGCGGCCTGTTCCTTGAGATCTTTGGCGCGGCCATCCCAGAACTGTGCCAGCATATAATCGGCGTTCAATACGGTAGGCGAGTTGATAGGGCCTTCTTGCCAGGCATGACCGATAGAGGTTGGCAGGGCATCTACCCCTCCCATGGAAAGATTGTGACATGAATTACAGGAGATAAACCCGGACTTTGATAATCTGGGTTCGAAGTAAAGCATTTTTCCGAGTTCGACTTTTTCCGGCTCGGTGATTTTCACCGGCTTGATAATTTCGATAGGCTCAGCCGCCTGAGCCGCAGTCATCCCGAGGGCTGCCGTTACAGCCATGACCAGTGCTTGATATCTCATTGCTATCACCTCTAGTAGGCTTACTTTGTGTGTGGTTATTTGCCCATCATAGTGATAGAAGGAGAGCTTTGACAGCTGTTAATATCGATTGGCTCTATCGTTGATTTAGATAGGTTTTTTGTGATGATTACCGCGGTTTTAGCCTCCAATTTTAGCTATCTTACCCAAATCGAACTTTTTCACATTTTCATCTCTCGTCACACTTTGGTTTAAAGTGTGCGGTAAGCTGTATTTTTTGTGTCCGGCGCTGATTGAGACTGGTAGCTGCCAGACATCGACAAGCTATACTCTGTTAACTTCCGGAATGCTTATGGGGTTGGCCTTGGCAAATGGAGTGGCATTATGGCAAAAACAGCTATTACCTTTTTCGGTCGTTTTGCGCTGCACGTCCTCTTGTTGTTGCTACTTTATAGTGGCTGCTTTTCTGTGCGCGCCGAAACCCTGCAATTGAGCTCGCTTAATTGGCCCCCCTACACAGGTCAGATGTTGCAACAACAGGGAGCTTGTGTTGCCGTGGTCAAGGCGGCACTGGCCGCCATGGGCCATGACCTCAAAGTCAATTTCTACCCCTGGAGCCGGGCAGTGAAGTTGGCAGGCATGCCCGGATCTCCCTATCTTGGTTATTTCCCCGAGTATTATCACCAAAGCGATAAGTTTATCTTTTCCAAGCCATTAGGCTTTAGTCAATTGGCCTTGGTGGAGCAATCCCAGCGGCCCGTGAGCTGGCAACAGTTGCAGGACTTGCAGCGTTACAATCTCGGGGTGGTCAAGGATTATGTTAATACCGAAAGTCTGGATCGGGCCATGGACTCAGGCCGACAACCCTTCGAGCTGGCCAATTCCGATGAACAAAACCTTCGCAAATTGGCGGCCGCCAGAATTGATGCCGTGGTGATCGATGCCAATGTCTATCGTTACCTGTTGCGGCAAAAGGGGATGGAGGAGTTGGAAGGCAAGCTTAAACTGAATCGGCAACTGCTGGCCAGCAAGGGTTTGCTGGTGGCTTTTCGAAATTCTGCAGAGGGACAACGCTGGCGGGATATTTTCGACCAGGGGCTGGCCCGTATCGATGCCAAGAGCATATTGGAGCAACACTTAAAGTATCATTGAGTTGTCATCCAAAGCGGCTAAATTGAGCACTTTACCCCAGATGGACGTGTCTGTGACAGAAAGTGCCTATGAGCTTGAACTGCTTGCCGAGCTGGAGCATAAATACCAGCAACACTTGAATGCCAGGTCTTTGGCCCAAGTCGGCTTTGCCGGGAAGACGCACGATGTGCGGGCGCTGGAGCTGGGGAACCCAAACGCCAGGGTGCCCACAGTGCTGTTCGTCGGCGGCGTTCACGGGATAGAGCGCATCGGCAGCCAGGTGATACTGGCGCTTCTTGGCAGCCTGTTGACCCGCTGCAGTTGGGATAAACATCTGCAGTTGATGTTAACTCAGATACGGCTGGCGTTTGTACCTGTGTTGAATCCCATCGGCCTTATCCGGGGAACTCGCGCCAATGGCAATGGGGTCGATTTGATGCGCAATGCTCCCATAGATGCCCGCGGCTCAGTGACTTTTATGGTCGGCGGTCAACGGCTTTCCCGCCATCTTCCCTGGTATCGGGGCCGCAGCAATCAGCTGGAAGCCGAGACCCGGGCGATTATTGACTACAGTAATGATCTTATGGCCCGCGGCAGCAGCTTGATTGTGCTCGATGCTCACTCAGGTTTTGGCCTGGTGGATCATATCTGGTTTCCCTTTGCCTGTAAGGACACGCCTTTTGCCCGCTTGGGGGAGGTGTATCATCTAAAGCAGTTGTTCGAAATGAGCTACCCCCATCATTGTCATTATCATATTGCGCCTCAAAGCCGCTTCTATCGCACCCACGGCGATATTTGGGATTATTTGGTCAGTTGTAACCCCCAAGTGCCTTTCCTTCCTTTAACGCTGGAAATGGGCTCCTGGGCCTGGGTTAAAAAGAATCCCAGGCAATTGCTGCGCTTCTCCGGTTATTTCAACCCTCAAAAGCAGCACAGGCTGCAGCGTATTTTACGGCGTCACTTTACCCTGATGCAGTTCTTGCTCGATGTGGGGTATGCTCAGGTACTGGAACAACTGCCTGAACTTCATCGACATCACCTGGACTATCAGGCACGAAACTTTTGGTATCCACAAGCGGCGGAGAAACCAAGTCATGACTGAGCAGCAAACCTGGGTGTTGATCCGCGGCCTGATGCGCGATAAACGTCATTGGCAGGCCTTTGCCGATAATCTGCTGGCGTTGGGGTTTCGGGTGGAGCTCATCGATCTGCCTGGAAATGGCGATAGGGTGGCGGATATCAGCCCCAGGGATATTCAGGATTATGCCGACTTTGTTGCAGATGAACTGCTGCGGCGCAAGGTGGCTAAATGCCGAATATTGGCTATTTCCATGGGCGCCATGGTGGCTATGGCACTTGCCGGGAAAAATGACGCTGAAGATGGCCGCCAAAAGGAATTTCAGATTGAGGGGCTTTTATTGCTCAACAGCAGCGCCGCCGATCTTTCGCCTTGGTATCAGAGATTTCGGCTGCAAGCCCTGCTGCGAGCCTTGTGCTCCAGAGTCAAAGGTGAGGGCATTCAATGGCGCGAGGCGACGATTCTTGCGCTTACCAGTCTTGCCCATGCCAAAGATAAGTCTCTGTGCCGTCACTGGAGCCAACTGGCGCTTGAGGCCAAAACCACACTCGCCAATGGCCTGCGACAAATTGTTGCCTCGGCACGCTTTCGCTCCCCGGCTAACTTGCGGGTGCCGGCAGTCATTGTTTATGGCTGTGATGATCGCCTGGTTTCGCCCAAGTGCAGCGTTCGCCTGGCGGCCAAATATCGACAAAAGCCGATTCCTTTTTGCCGCTGCGGTCATGATGTGGCGTTGGATAGGCCTGAGTTATTGCTGGAGTTGGTGCAGCGTTTGAGTCGACAAACGCCTTAGACTTGCTTGGGGAAGTTTGAGCCCAGGTCAAAATCGAGTCAGATATCCGACCTGGGCTTTGTGATTAGTGGGAGGCGACCACTGTCTTGCCTATGGGCGTTAAAGAAAGCAAGGCCAGCTTCAGATGCTGAATGCCAAAAGGTATGCCTATGATGGTGACAAAGCAGGCCAGGGCGTGGGTCAGGTGGCCTATCGCCAACCAAATTCCGAACAGCAGGAACCAGATGATGTTGCCGACCATACCCAGGGCGCCGGTGCCCAAGTCTTCGCGGCCAGAGAGCCTGTCGCGGTTGATATGCTCCTGACCGAAGGGCCAGAATGCCAGTTCACCTATGACAAAACAGGCGCGGCCGAATGGGATACCTATGATACTGATAAAACAGAGCAAGCCGACAAACCACCAGGCCAGTCCCATGACAAAGCCGCCAAGAATAAACCAGGCAATATTAAAAATAAGACGCAAAATAGCCATTGAGTGCTCCTTTAAATGGCAGATCAGCCGCACAGTTTTACTGTAAAGCTTGGGGATATTTCGATTAATAGCCAGAAGCGTGCCATAATTATAACCTGTTGAATAATATGGGTTGTTGCTATTTCTAAGCCTGGACGGATGGCGGGGATTGGTGATTTATACCAATAAGTGGCGATAATCATCACAGAGTGAAGCCGCAATGGATTAGCCACCAAGCCATCACTTGGTTGGCATAAAGCCTACTGGTGCCTGTGAGGATTTGTGGCCTGAACCCTGTCCTCCTTGGCGGCAAACACATACAATAGCTATCCCTTGCACACCTTAGCCTTGAAATATATCGCCACTGCCATGCCTTTAGCCGATTTCAAACTGGATAAAACCCCGGTTCAAGCCTTTGAGTTTCGGGGACATCAGCTGTTTATCAAGCGCGATGATCTACTTCATCCCAGTTTCAGTGGTAATAAGGCGCGCAAGTTCCGTTATTTCCTCGACCATGACTTTCCCGGTATCAAGCGCCTGATAGGTTATGGCTCGGCCCAGGCCAACTCACTCTACTCTATGGCGGCGCTGGCCAAACTCAAAGGTTGGCAGCTGGACTTTTATGTGGATCACCTGCCGGACTGGTTGCAGCAGCGCCCCCTGGGTAACTATCGCGCCGCGTTGGAATTGGGCGCACGGGTGATTGCCGTAAAGAATACGCCCAAGGCCGAGTTGATGACCGGCATGACCCTGGAGAACTTTGTCAGGCAGCATATTGTACCTGAGTGCGAGCACAGCCTGTTCGTTCCCGAAGGGGGCCGCTGTAGTTATGCCGAATACGGCGTAGCTCAGTTGGGCGCCGAGATTTTACAGTGGCAGCAGCAACAGGCTGCCCATAACCTCAAGCTGTTTCTGCCATCGGGAACTGGTACAACGGCACTGTTTCTACAGAAGTATTTTTGTGAGCAACAGGCTGATATTGAAGTGCTGACCTGCGCCGTGGTCGGCGGAGACAGTTACCTCAAGACCCAGTTGCTTGAGTTATCGCCCGATGAAGCATTGCATCCAACTATTGTTACACCCGAGCGTAAGTATCATTTTGGCAAGTGTTACCCCGAGTTTTACCAACTTTGGCAAGAGCTGGAGCAAAGCGGTATCCGCTTTGAGCTTTTGTACGATCCGCTCGGCTGGCAAGTGTTGCTCGACTTCTTGCAACGTGAGGGCGACTGCCAGGTACTGTATCTGCATCAGGGGGGGCTCCTTGGTAATGAGTCCATGCTTCCCAGATACAGGCGTAAATTCGGTTGAGTGGGAACCTTGACTTCAGATCAGCTGGTTGCGCTTGAGGATCTTATGAGTACGCTCTGCCAAACGTTGCAAGGATTTGAGATCGGCAAGCCCAGGCACCTCGTCATCGAGACGGGACTCCCAAAAGCATACCTCAGTGTCCAACATCTCCAACATTTTCTTGGAGCAACCCAGGCATTTCCCACCGCATAGGCTGGCTTCCGGCAAATTTAGTGGAATACAACGCCGGATCTCGCCCAGCAATGAACGCATCGCTTCCGTGGTATTCGGTTTAATGGATCCGGGTTTAGTCGCGCTGCTTTTAGCGGCTGTGATGGATTGATTCAAGACAACACCGACAGATGAATTTGTTAAGCATCAGCTTAATTCAAGTGGAAGGCTTGGATAATGATCTGGCGCTTGATTTGCTGTTTATCGCCATTTGGTCAGGCTGCTTCCCGGGATCACGGGAAAAGGCCTTGACCAAATGTGATGTTTACCCGATTGCTGCTGGATAACAGTCCAATCTGCCTGAGCGCTCGATACAGTGAGAGGATAGGGGTATCGAGTGGGTATTTCGACAGTCTTACTTATTGGCGCTCAGCAACCACTTCATAAACTTGAGGGTTTCTGTACGCTTTGAGAAGGTTTGCTTCTTCTTGCCTTTGCTGTCGGTAAAGGCGATTGAGTTTTTGTTGATGGAAATTGAATCTACAGGAAAACTTACTGCGATTTCATGTCCGTTTACTTTGTATGACATAGGCCACACTCCTTATTTCTGTTAGCGCCGGTATTGGCGTATATAATCTTAACTATAGAAAATCCTTAGCATTTATTGCGAAAGATGCGTTGCTTGACTATTGAATGTACCCAGTTTGTCACCCTTTATCAAGCCCCCCGATAGACTGAAGTGCATAAAGGCACTTCGGGTGTCAGTAGAACATCAGACCATCGCCGCAGCACAGAGTTCACCACAGCTGTGTGACATTTCAATTAAACTCAAGAATTATTAACTGAACGGACTTACTTAAGAGGCCTGGAGCGAGATGGGACGAGCTGAGGATACCTTAATAATTCAGCTTATTGTATAGATAATTTACTACAAGTCAAGCAGTATAAATATTGGGCCGACATATCCGGAACTACATGTTTCTGCTACTCTTTTTTCTGATGGTGCCAATGGTTCCCTGACGCACTTTGGCTTGAACACAACTTGAAGTGATTACACCGGATGGATTGGTACCTTACCTTATAGTGGCAAGGAGTGCGTTAATGAATAGAGTGTTGATTGGCATAGGATTATTTATTCTTTTGCTCTGGCCAGGGTTGTGCCCGGCGGTCGAACCTGAGCCGGAAACGTCAAGCGAGCAAAGTGCTGCTGGGGCTTATGAGTACCGCGATCCCTTGCTCCGGGATACCCCCAGAGGTGCCCTGCAGGGCTTTATGCATTATGCCCGAGAAGGGGATTATCAAACCGCGGCCGAGTATCTGGATCTGCGTTTTCTTCCCGCCGGTATGACTGCGGAGCAGGGGCCACTCTATGCCAAGCAGTTGCTGGCGATTATCGAGCGTAATCTCTGGCTCAATCCTCAGGAGCTTGATGATACCCCAGAGGGTAAAACCGACGACAAGCTGCCCGCTTACCGGGAGGGGTTTGCCCGTTTGGAAGCCGAAAAAAGGGCCTATCAGCTCCTGTTGCAGCGGGTGCCGAGCTCTGAATACGGCAGTCTGTGGAAGGTTTCCAATGCCACGGTTGCCAAGCTCCCAAAACTTTACCAGGCCTTGGGCTATGGCCCTGTGGTGGAGTGGTTTATCGAGCACATTCCTGAAGGACGCCTGTTTACCCTGAATCTTTGGGAATGGGCCATGATGCTGGCCTATCTGGCGCTGGCATTCTTATTCGTGGTGCCTTTGACCTGGTTGCTGCAATGGCCACTTTCACGTTCATCACACCCGCTCAAGGCTGAATTGGGCGCCTTTATTCGCGGCCCACTCAGGTTCTTTGCCGCTGTGGCACTCGATAGGGCCATGCTTGCCAACAGTACCTTGAGCGCTGCGATGCAGGAGATAGTCAACACAGGCTTTTTCTTTATTCTGGCCACGGTTTGGTTGATATGGGCGCTGGTGGGGCTGGCACAGAGCAGTCTTAGGGAGCGCTGGATAGCCAAAGGCAACAAACAGGCGGCCTCCTTGTTGCGTCCTCTTGGGAATTTTTTGCGGGTGGCCCTGCTCAGCCTGGCGACCTTATTATGGCTCGAGCACCTGGGGTTTAATGCCGGCACTATACTGGCCGGGATGGGCATTGGCGGGCTGGCAATCGCCTTGGCCTCGAAGCAGTCGATAGAAAACCTTATTGGCACCATTACTCTCTATTCGGCCGCGCCTATCAAGGTTGGCAATATTGGCAATTTCGGCGGAGTTCGCGGCACAGTGGAGGAGATAGGCCTACGCTGTACCCGCATCAGAACTCTGGATCGCTCTGTCATTCATATGCCCAACGCCAAGTTGGCCGAAATGGAGATAGAGAATATTTCAGAGCGGGAGAAAATCCGTTTTAAGACAGATATCCGTCTCGATTACAGCACTGATGCCAAACAGTTGCAGGCGATCATCAATGATATCAAAGCCTTGCTAAAGCAGCATGAGAAGGTGGATGAGTCACCGATGCGGGTCACCTTCAAGGGCTTCGGCAACGCCGGACTCGAGTTGAATGTACTGGCCTATGTCGGCACCACCAGTTTACCTGTTTATCAGGAAGTCGCCGAGGAGTTGCAGCTGGGGATCATGGCGATAGTCGCCGAGCACGGCAGTAAGATGGTACCTGTATGGCCGGTTTCACCTTAATGCTACTCAGATTCCGTATTGGTTCGGTTTGAAAATACCGCTCACGGTAAAGTGAACGGTATCAGCAGGGTCTTCAGTCCCGGATTCAAGCTCGCATCGCTTTTTCACCCCTGGCAAGGCCTACCACGCCGGAGCGGGACACTTCCACTACCTTGGTGACCTCGGTCAGCGCGGCAATAAAGGCGTCCAGTTTATCGCTGGTGCCCGCCATCTGTACTGTGTAGAGATTGGCGGTTACATCGACAATTTGGCCGCGGAAGATATCGGCGGTGCGTTTTACCTCTGCCCGCAATGCGCCGCTGGCCTTGACCTTGACCAAGGCAAGCTCCCGTTCCACATGGGTGGACTCTGTGATGTTGGATACTTTGAGCACATCGATAAGCTTGTGCAGCTGCTTCTCTATCTGCTCCAGAATGCTCTCATCGGCCTCGACTGCGACTGTGAGCCGGGAAAGTGTCGGATCATCGGTGGGAGCCACCGTGAGGGTTTCAATGTTGTAGCCACGTTGGGAGAAGAGACCGACAACTCTTGACAGGGCGCCGGGCTGGTTTTCCATCAATACAGATATGATTCGACGTCTCATCAGCTTTTCTCCGTCTTGCTCAGCCACATTTCATTCATAGCGCCACCACGAATTTGCATCGGGTAGACGTGTTCGGTTTCATCGACACTGATATCCACAAACACCAGCCTGTCTTTCATTGTCAGGGCTTGTGCCAGTTTGCTCTCCAGCTCATCCACATGGTCGATATTGATCCCAACGTGGCCGTAGGCTTCGGCTATTTTGGCAAAATCAGGCACTGAGTCCATATAGGAATGGGAGTGGCGGCCGGAGTAGATCATGTCCTGCCACTGTTTCACCATCCCGAGGAAACGGTTGTTGAGATTGATGATTTTCACCGGCACATCATATTGCAGTGCGGTGGAAAGCTCTTGAATATTCATCTGAATCGAGCCGTCGCCGGTGACGCACACGACGGTTTCATCCGGCATCGCCATCTTGACCCCCATGGCGGCCGGCAAGCCGAATCCCATGGTGCCCAGGCCGCCTGAGTTGATCCAGTGCCGCGGCTTGTCGAAAGGATAATAGAGGGCGGCAAACATCTGGTGCTGGCCAACATCGGAGGCCACATAGGCATCACCGTTTGTCAGGCGATAGAGGGTTTCTATCACTTGCTGGGGCTTGATCCGTTCAGCATTGCGCTGATAGTCGAGGCAGTTGCGGCTGCGCCAGGAGGCAATTTGCTGCCACCAGTGTTGCAGCGCCTCGTCATCCTGAGGCGTTACCTTGTCTTCATCCAGTAATTGCAGCATCTCGTTCAGCACCTTATCGGCCGAGCCCACAATCGGAATATCCACCTTGATGGTCTTGGAGATGGATGAAGGGTCGATATCTATGTGCAGTATGGTGGCATCCGGGCAATATTTGGCGACATTATTGGTGGTTCTGTCATCGAACCTCACCCCAATACCGAAGATTAAATCTGAATTGTGCATGGCCATATTGGCTTCATACAGGCCGTGCATCCCCAGCATGCCCAGGTTGTTGTGATGAGAACCGGGAAAGGCGCCCAGCCCCATAAGTGTATTGACCACAGGCAGTTTCAGTCGTTCGGCCAGAGTCAACAGCTGCCGGTGGCAGCCGGAGATAATGGCGCCGCCGCCCACATACAGCACTGGTTTTTTGGCGGCCATCAAGGCCTGCAAACCCCGGCGGATCTGGCCCTTGTGACCCGAAAGCGTCGGGTTGTAGGAGCGCATCTTAATCTCTTCCGGGTATTGATACTCGTGCAGTATCGCCGGGTTGAGACTGTCTTTGGGGAGATCCACTACCACAGGGCCGGGGCGGCCGCTGGCCGCAATATAGAAGGCTTTCTTGATAATGGTGGGAATTTCGGTGGGGTCTGTCACCAAAAAGCTGTGTTTCACCACAGGGCGGGAGATCCCTATCATGTCGCACTCCTGAAAGGCGTCATTGCCGATCAGGTTACTGGGCACCTGGCCCGAAAGCACCACCAGAGGGACTGAATCCATATAGGCGGTGGCGATGCCGGTAATGGCATTGGTCGCTCCCGGGCCGGATGTCACCAACACCACGCCGACCTGGCCTGTGGCTCTGGCGTAACCATCGGCCATGTGCACGGCCGCCTGTTCATGGCGGACAAGAATATGTTCTATATCGGATTTTTGATGCAGGGCATCATAGATGTCGAGAACTGAGCCACCTGGGTAGCCGAATATATGTTTTACGCCTTCGTCAATTAACGAACGCACTATCATGCTGGCGCCTGAAAGCATCTCCATTTGGTACTCCTTGATAAGATACCGTTACGGTAAACAGTAACTTTTACAGCGACGGTTATCGCTCTAATCCAAGCCGGAAGGGTAGTTCCGGCCAGCTGTCGACCCGGCCCTGGGGGCTCACCTCCCTGTAGGGAAGGGGTCTCTGTCACCAATGGACAGAATTTCATCATATTGGAAAGAGAGAAGTTTTCAAGCCCCTGGAAGCGGCTTTTTTATGAGCATGAATAAATTTCATTTTTGCCGCCGAAAAGCGGCCTTGATTGCGGTAGGTTATTGCGAAAATATAATTTGTTATGTATTGAATTAATTATGTTTTATTATTAATTGAGGATATTTTTAGACTTTAGTATAAAGCGCTGCTGATTCTATGTGTATGACCCCAATCTTTGAAAATTGTGGTTCTTGGGGGTGCGGAAAATCGACAAACGGCGTTTTTCGCTCAAGCGGTTTCAAACGCTTGAGCGTGATTTACCGCCAGTTTTATTTTAGGAGCCGGTACTGCGACATTCGGGCGCAGGGCGGCGACTGACAGCGAACTGGCACAGCCCCACCAGTAGCACAGAGGCCAGCATCAGCGCGGCAAAGGGCACGGCAGTCCCCGTGTAAAACAGCGCCAGCAGCGGCCCTGCCAGAGCACCAAAACCAAACCTCAGGGTGCCGATAACCGCGGTGGCTGTGCCGGTTTCCTGCTGGAATCTCATCAGTACTATGGCGTCGGCGTTAACCGACATTACTCCCAGGCATCCCATCAGGGGGATCAGCATGGCCACAGTAAAGTGGTAACTCAAGTCGAGCAGGTTCACCAGTAACAGCCCGGCAGCGGCAATACTGCCGAGCATAGTGGCGGCAACCAACATGCGTCTTGAACCATAGCGACCAACAATGCGTGAGTTGATAATATTGGCCAGCATCAAAGCGCCTACGTTGGTACTGAATAGTATGGCAAACAGAGACTTATCCAAGTTAAATACCGACATATAGACAAACGGCGAGGCTGTCAGGTAGCAGAAAAAGGCGAATGAAGTCAGCACGCCGCTGCCAATATGCAGCTTGACCCCGGGCCGGGTAAAGACGGTGGCATAGGCGCCAAAGAATGACTTGCGGCTGCGCTCGGCGCCTTGCATATCCGATGGCAAACGCAGTTTCAGCAATACCAGCATGAGCAGCAGCAGGGCATAGCAGGCTAGGATAAAGAAAATCAAATGCCATTCACCCAGCTCCAAAATTAAGCTGCCTATGGATGGAGCCAGCAGCGGCGCCAGCATCATTATTAGGCTGACATAGGACATGCCCTTGGCCGTATTGTCACCATAGACCTCCTTGATATAGCCGGGGATCACCACGGTAGCGGCGGCGCCGATAAACGCCTGGAAAAATCTGAGGCTTAAAAACATTTCTATCGTTTGCGACAGCGCCAACCCCAGGCTGACCAACATAAATCCCGATAGGCCAATGATCACCAAAGGACGACGGCCGAAGCGATCGGCCAAAGGCCCAAAGGTAAGCATACCCAGAGAATACCCGGCCAGATACAGGCTCAGAGACTGCTGTACTGTCGTGATATCGGAATGGAAACTCTCGGCTATGGTAGCCATGGCCGGCAGATACATGTCGATGGCCAAAGGCGTTATCGCCACGATGGCCGACAGCATGGGAATAAGCAAGGCCAGATGCAGCCCTTGGGGCGTGCGCCTGGTTATCTGGGGTTGGGTATCCAATTTAACCTCATTATATTGGCCAAAAAGCATTGGATGCTTGGTCAGGAATGTGACTCGTGCCACGAAAAGGGGCTGGGGGTTTATGTTAAGTCGTGGCGGCCAATAAGCCAATCCCCCAGAGTCGTTTCTTTACATTACTGACAAAGGAAGATGGAAAAGTGAATAGTGAGAATATTTTATTTCGCCCTGGATGACTTCCTGGCATAAGCTCACTACATTATCCACTCAGGACAGAATGCGCTTAAATTGACGGAGTTGAGTGCTGAATATGCGAGTTAATTTTCCACAATGGAACACCAGGGAGTCGCTGACTCAATTACTTCCCGGGCTGGCAGGATTACTGCATTACCAAAAAGAATGGTTGCGGGATGATCTGCGCGCCGCCTTGTCGGTAACCGCGGTGGCCTTGCCTGTAGCTATCGCCTATGCCCAGCTTACCGGGGTCAGCGCCGTTGCCGGGCTATACTCCTGTATTTTACCTATGATGATTTATGCTTTGTTTGGTACATCGAGGCAACTGATAGTGGGGCCGGATGCCGCAACCTGCGCCGTGATAGCCGCTGTGGTGACGCCACTGGCCGCCGGCGATGCCAAGGTGCACTGGCAGTTGGTGATGACCATGACCCTGATGACGGGCGCCTGGTGCCTGCTGGCCAGTCGCTTTCGGCTTGGGGTGCTTGCCGAGTTTCTCTCACGGCCGATTTTGATGGGACTGCTCAACGGGGTGGCGATAACCATTATCGTTGGCCAGTTTTCGAAGATTTTTGGCTTTAGCTTTGACTCCCGCTATTTGCTGGAGCGCCTGGCTGGCGGCGCCGAGTATCTGTCGCGCACTCACTGGCCAACATTGGGCATGAGTCTGGTCACCTTGCTGGTGTTCCTGCTGGTCAAGCGTCTGCGGCCGCAATTGCCTGCTTCTATGGTAGCGATAGCTGTGGCCGGATTATTGGTATGGCTGCTAGATTTGCAGCAGTATCAACTGGCGGTGGTCGGCACTATTGAAGGCGGTTTGCCGGAGTTTCAGGCACCGGTATTTGACTTGGGGCTGAGTCGTGAATTGGTGATGCCGGCGCTGAACCTTGCCATGGTGAGCTTTGTCTCGATGATGCTGACGGCGCGCAGCTTTGCCGCCAAAAACGGCTACGATATAGATCCCGATAAAGAGTTTCGCGCGCTTGGGGTAGCCAATATCGCCTCGGCGCTGTCTCAGGGGTTTGCCATCAGCGGCGCTGATTCGCGCACCGCGGTCAATGATGCCAATGGCGGCAAGTCGCAGTTGGTTTCTGTGATAGCGGCGCTGCTGATAGCCCTGGTGGCCCTGTTCCTGACTGCGCCGCTGCAATATATCCCTTCGGCGGCGCTCGGGGTGGTGCTGGTTATCGCATCACTCTCTTTGATTGATATCAAGGGGATCTGGAAACTGAGAAAGCGTGACAACGGCGCCTTTACCCTGGCGCTGATCACCCTGTTGGCCGTGCTCTTTATCGGGGTGATCCCGGGGATCACCCTGGCGGTGCTGCTGGGCTTGTTCCAATTTATCCGGGTAGTGATGAAACCCTCTGAGCAGCTGCTTGGTGTCGATCGCAAAGGGGTGCTGCGCAGTATCGACCGCAGTGACAAGGCTACGGCGATCCCGGGGATCATGATCTACCGTTTCAACTCACCCTTGACCTATTTCAACGCAGGTTATTTCAAACGCCAGTTGCTGGCCAGGTTAAAAGAGCAGCCCGAGCCGGTGGACTGTGTGATAGTCGATGCGGTGGCCTGTTTCAGTCATCTGGATATCAGTGTGATGGCCATGATTGCCGATTTGGCGCACCTGTTGAAGCGCCGCGGTGTCAGCCTGGTACTGGCGGGCCGTAAACGTCAACTGCTCAGCTGGTGTGAAGCAAGTGGCATAGATGTGGCAGAGGATGGTTTGATCATCAGGCCTGATTTAGCTTTGGCGGTGCGTATGCATCAAAACTACAAACAAGCGGTCGCTGAGGGCCAGGCCCCCGAAGTTCGGCGTTTGGCCGGCGATGATACCAGCGCTCCCAGACCGTCACACCTGTAAAACCTGGCGGGATCCCGACAGCACGCAAACGCCTGCCAAGATTACTCGGCAGGCGCTAAAGCGGCTGTTGCTCGCCGCTTTCCAGCCACAATGGTTTGGGTTTCATGGCGCGGATAAACCAAGGGTGCTCGAGCCAGGCCTGCAGCCATTGATTAAGACAGGGCAGGGGGGCTGCATTGAACCTGGCTCTATCCACATGGGCAAATTGGCGCACAAAAGGGAAAATGGCGAGATCCGCTGCGCTCATACGCCCGAGCAACATGACCTGCTGTTGTTGCTCTTTTTGCCCCTGTAGCTTTTGCTGCCCGAGATGTTCTTGAGCCTCAACCAGCCTTTGCTCCAGTGGCAGCAAGTACAGGAGCGCTTGCTCGAAATAGCTTTGCTGGCTGAACTCAGGGTAACGGTCAAAGTATTTGTATCTGTCCAGCAAGGGCTTGAATGCCCTGTCATTGGTTGCAATCAGTGCCGAGGTAAGGTTTTCTTCCTCAGGATTTTGCGGCAGCAATGAGTGGGGATCGGCTTGTGCCAGTGCCCAGAAAAGGATATCCAGGCTCTCGTCCAGTACCCTTCCATCAGCGAGTTGCATCACAGGCACAGTGCCTTTGGGCGATAGTTCCAGCATCTGCTGCGGCTTATTTTTCAGCAGAATTTCCCGCACTACAACAGAGTAGTCGGCGGCAATTAAGCCAAGTCTGGCGCGCATGGCATAGGGGCAGCGGCGAAAGCTGTACAGAATAGTTTGACTGCTTACTTGAGTCACAAGAGTCCCTTGGAATTCAATGAAAACAGCCATTGTAGGAATCACTCGGGTGGCAGGCAAGGTTGCTGTTCATAACCGCATGTAAAGGATTAAACCGCTACTATATGGCGGCCTGCTGCAGGAATCGCCGAATAACCCTACTTTTGCTGTCTATTTGCGCTACTGTGATTGGGATAGAATGGCGCCCCCATTTTGGGAGGCAAATCACTTAAGAAAAGTTTCAGAAGGTGACGCCGTTATGCACTGGAAATTAGGTTCCAGCCAGCAGAAGTTGAGGTAATGATGTCCAAAATAGTTGTATGTGCTTTATATAAGTTTGTTTCCCTGCCGGATTATGAGGCTTTGCGTCAGCCGTTGCTGGAAACCATGGAAGACAATGGTATTCGCGGCACCTTGCTGCTGGCTGCCGAAGGCATTAATGGCACTGTGGCCGGCTCGGAAAACGGTATCAATACCCTGATGGCCTGGTTGGACGCTCAAAATGGCCTGGATAATATCGTCTCCAAGCGCTCATTTGATGAAGAGATGCCGTTCTATCGCACCAAGGTCAAACTCAAGAAAGAGATAGTCACCATGGGGGTGGAAGGCATAGATCCCAGAGAAGTGGTCGGCACCTATGTCAAACCTCAAGACTGGAATGCGCTGATCTCCGATCCCGATGTGTTGCTGGTTGATACCCGCAATGACTATGAAGTGCAAATTGGTACCTTCAAGAATGCCGTCAATCCCGAGACCGAGACTTTCCGCGAGTTCCCGGAATATGTGAAGCAGCAGTTGGATCCGGCCAAGCACAAGAAAGTAGCCATGTTTTGCACCGGCGGGATCCGCTGTGAAAAGTCCACTGCCTACCTTAAGCAACAAGGCTTTGATGAGGTATATCACCTCGAAGGCGGGATCCTCAAATATCTGGAAGATGTGCCCGAAGAGCAGAGTCTGTGGCAGGGAGAGTGCTTTGTTTTCGATAACCGGGTTTCAGTGGATCACCAGCTGCAAAAAGGTCAGTACGATCAGTGTAATGCCTGCCGGATGCCGATAACCGAGGCCGATAAGCAGAGCCCGGCCTACGAGCAGGGGGTCAGCTGTCCCCATTGCATAGATAAGCTGGATGAAAAGCAGCGCCGGCGCTTTATCGAGCGTGAGCGACAGATGCAACTGGCCAAGCATCGCGGTGAGGCCCACATAGGCGCCGATGTCAAAGAAGTGATCCATAAGCGCCGCGAGCAAAAACAGCGTCAGAAAGAGCAGGCCAAGCAAACGTCCTGATAGCGCTAAGAAATCTAATCATCGAAGGAGCCCATTGGCTCCTTTTTTGATATGCAGATGATTTAGGTGCCTCCAGTCATTATGGTTTTTCGATACCGGAACAAACAGCAGCCTTCCCCCACTCAATACCCATTCAGGTTTCTTGGCCAAAAAAAAACAGCTTTTTCTTTAATTTGTGCCGTCCAGACAAAGCCCTTCACATAACTGCAATCTTGATTAACCAAATCTGTCATCTGGATCTTAGACAATCAGGCCGCTCTACCTTTACTTGCGACCAATTTACTTCAACCCAATACGGATGATGAAAGTGATGAAAAATAGATTAGCTGCGTTGATCTCTTGCAGCCTGGTAACCATGGCGGCCAACAGCGCCGTGTTACCCAGTGTTCAAACTGACAGCCATTGGTATAAGGAAAGCGCTCAGCGCGTGTCAGACAAGGCTACATTAGAATCAAAAGCAAAAGCCAAAAATGTGATTTTGTTTGTCGGTGACGGCATGGGGATCTCCACTTTGACTGCCGCGCGTATCTTCCAAGGGCAGCAGATAGCCGGTAACCAGGGCGGTGAAGAGAACTTCCTGAGTTTTGAGAAGTTTGATCATACCGCATTGATCAAGACCTATAACACCAACCAGCAAACACCGGACAGTGCCGGCACCATGACGGCCATTGCGACTGGGGTAAAGTCCAAAGCGGGGGTGATTTCGGTATCCGAACAGAGCCTTCGTGGCAACTGCCTGTCATCCAAAGGTAATGAGCTGGTGACTCTGGTGGATCTGGCCAATGCCAAAGGCTTATCTACCGGTGTGGTGAGCACTGCACGTATCACCCACGCCACCCCGGCAGCAACCTATGCCCATAGCCCGGAGCGCGACTGGGAATCTGACGCCAAGCTGCCTGCCGAAGCGGTAGCCAACGAGTGTAAAGATATCGCCTACCAGATGGTGATGCGCGATAAAGACAATGCCCTGTCAGTCGCCCTGGGCGGCGGTCGCCGCGCCTTTATTCCTGAAACCGTGACTGATGGCGAGAACAAGAAAGGGCAACGTAAGGATGGCCTGGACTTGACCAAGGCTTGGGTCGACAACCTGGACAACGCCGCCTATGTGTGGAACAGCACGGAGTTTGACGCCATAGATGCCGGCACCACAGATCACCTGCTGGGCTTGTTCAACTCCTCCCACATGGAATATGAAGCGGACCGCGCCGATGATGTGGGCGGTGAACCTTCATTGACCCAGATGACAGCGAAATCCATCGAGATTTTGCAGAAGAACGACAAGGGCTATCTGCTGATTGTCGAGTCGGGTCGTATCGACCATGGTCACCACGCCGGTAACGCCAAGCGCGCCCTGGCCGATGCGGTGGAACTCTCCAACGCCGTTAAGGCGGCGGTAGAAAACACCAACCCGGAAGAGACGCTCATTCTGGTCACCGCCGACCACAGCCACGTGTTCACCATCGCAGGTTATCCGAAGCGGGGTAACCCTATTCTGGGTCTGGTACACGGCGTAGACGGAAACCTTTCTACTGCCCTTGACGGCAAGCCATACACTACCTTGGGTTACACCAATGGCCCGGGCGCCGTTGTGGGGAACCGTGACGACCTAACCTCAGTGGACACTCAAGACAAAGACTTTATCCAACAAGCTCTTATTCCTATGGGAAGTGAAACCCACGCCGGTGAAGACATCAGTCTGCACGCCACAGGCCCCGGCGCCAATCTGGTGCAGGGTGTAATGGAGCAGAACGTGATTTTCCACATTATCAATCAAGCCCAAGAGCTTGGCGGTACTAAGTATTAATTGGGAGCAAGGAAATGAATAAGAAATTACTGGTACTGTCTTTGGCCGCGATTCTCGGCCTGGCGGCCTGTGGAAGTGACGGTGATAACGGCAAGGACGGCAACGCAGGCACTCCGGGCACAGATGGAAGCAACGGCAGTGACGGAAAAGACTGGACCGCCGTTAATCAATGGTATGTCGATGGTCAAAACCGCGTCACCAAGGCGTCCAATATGAGCAATAACACCCAGGCGGGTGCGGCGAAAAACATCATCTTGTTTGTCGGTGATGGCATGGGCGTTTCAACTGTGACAGCGGCGCGGATCCTCGATGGTCAGCTCAAGGGGCAAACCGGAGAGGAAAACTCACTTTCCTTTGAGACTCTGCCTTATCTTGGCCTGGCCAAGACTTATAATGTCGATGGTCAAACCCCGGATTCGGCCGGCACCATGACGGCCATGGTCACCGGGGTGAAGACGGACGTTGGCGTGATCTCACAGGCTGAAGGTGTTGAGCGCGGCGTTTGTTCTTCCACCAGGGGTCAAAACCTGGCGACTTCGCTGGAACTGGCCGCCATGGCGGGTATGGCTACCGGTGTGGTTTCGACCGCACGTATCACTCACGCTACCCCGGCTGCCACTTATGCCCATGTGCCGGATCGCGACTGGGAAGCGGACAGCAACTTGCCGGCCGAAGCCGTCAGCAACGGCTGTAAAGACATTGCCGCCCAGATGCTGGACTTCAATAACGGCAAAGGGATCAATGTGGTTATGGGCGGTGGTCGCCGCGCCTTTATTCCCAAAACCACTATCGATCCAGAAGGCAAAGCGGGTAAGCGTAACGATGGTCGCGATCTGACCGCCGAGTGGTTGTCTCAGTACTCCAATGCCAGTTACGTTACCGACCGCGACAGTTTCCTGGCGATGGATACCGGCACCACAGAGCATGCGCTGGGGCTGTTTAATTCCTCTCACATGGAATATGACTACGACAGAGTCGAGGCTGGCGTTACCGGCGAGCCTTCTCTGGCAGAGATGACGGCCAAGAGTATCGATATTCTGAAAAAGAACGACAAAGGCTTTGTCCTGATCGTTGAAGCCGGTCGTATCGACCATGCTCACCATGCCGGTAATGCGGCCCGCGCTCTGTACGACACCATAGCCTTGTCTGAGGCGGTACGTATCGCCATGGAGAAGACCTCGGCCAATGACACCTTGCTGATGGTTACTGCTGACCACAGCCATGTGTTCACCATCGCCGGCTATCCGACCCGAGGTAATCCTATCCTGGGTCTGGTGAAGAGTAACGACGCCAACGGTCAGCCGTCGGTCACCAACTCTACCGATGCCAACGGCATGCCTTATACCACTGTTGGTTATGCCAATGGTCTGGGCTTTGGCTCGCTGGCGACCGGTGGCGATGAGCGATACAACTATGCCGCCGAGCCTGGACGCGTGGATCTGAACTACATAGACACCCAGAGTGTGGGGTTCCATCAGGAAGCATTGGTGCCGCTGGCAAGTGAAACCCATGCCGGTGAAGATGTGGCCATCTTCGCTCGCGGCCCGGGTGCCAGTCTGGTTCAGGGTACGGTTGAGCAGAACCACATCTTCCATGTGATGAACTTTGCCGGTGATTTGGTTAAAAAGGCCGAGGCCGCCGCGGCGCAATAAAGTTTAGCGTTTCGCAGCCTGATGCCCCTGCTTATCCTTAGTTTCAGGCAGGGTGCCAGGCTGCTTCTTTGGTTTTAGTCTTTTGTTTTAGAGTCATATCAGTAGGTTTATTATGTCCCGTGTAACATTCAAGCCAGCGTTTCCCTTTTTTTCCCGCGTAGCGCTTCATATCGCTCCTCGCACAGCTCATTGCACAGCCCCTCGCGTTCTTTGTCGCCCACTCACGTTTTCACTCGCTTTGGGGCTCACAGCTTCGCTGGGGCAGTTTGCCATGGCCAATACCCAGTCTGCCAGCAACCAGCCAGGCAGCCAGGAGCACGCCCATGTCAAAGCGGGCGGCTCAATTGGCAATGATGCTAATGTTTGTGCCGCCAAACCCGGCCGTTTTCAAGCCAGCTATCAGATCACTGTTGGCAGTGGTGAGCAGGCCAGGCAGCAGCAACTGATCCTGACGCGCTTTGACGATACCATCATCTATCAACGCAGCCCTGTCAGCTATGAGGCTTGGCATAAAAATGGCGAGTATGTGCGTTATTTCCCCCAGGAGAAACGCTCTATCAGCTATCGCCGCGGCGATCTCTTGGCGCTGAACATTCGCACCGATCTCGATAGGCAGTTTCATCTGATATCGCCTGCAGCCTTGAGTCAATTTGAAAAGGGCCAAAGCCTGCAAGATAGCTGCTTCACCCGTCAGAGCTATTCCTTTAAGAGCAAGGGTCATGAAGAAAACCATAGTCACGCGAACAAAAGCGCCACCGAGCAGCAGTCTATGCAACTGAGCTGGATAAGCGAGTTGGAACTGCCGGCCGAGATGACCATTACTCAAGGTGAGCAGCATATTGTTTATCGGCTCAGCAAACTGACGCCTGTGAGCCAGGAGAGTTTCAAGCGGCTTACCTCAGGTTTCCAGGATCTCGACTTTGCCGATGTGGGCGACAGTGAGTCTGACCCTTTTATTGCCAAGATGATCACCCAGGGCTTTATTCAACATGGCAGCTCAGGCTTCTACTCGGCAGATGGGCAGCAGCTTGAAGGTGGGCATCACAGCCACAGTCATTGATTAACCCCAGCCATTAATTAACCACAGTTACGGATATAAGAAGAGCCTAGTCACACATCGACATAACTTATCTGCAGCTCAAAGCCCAACTGGGCGAGCTGCTTTTGCTCCCGCTGCAAGTCTTTGGCAAACAGGCTGATACGTTGACGCGGTTCGGGCAGGCTTATCTGCATCCCTGTTGCCGTGGGTTTTACCCGGGTGATTTTCAAGCTGCGGGCGATACGGCCGAGATTCAGCAGTACGGCGAGCCGCAGCAGCGCCATTAGGCGGATGAGGCGTAATTTCTGAGCGGGCTCCAGTTGTGCCAGCGCCTCCAGGTTGGGTTTCTTGCGCTGGTTGCCAATCAGCAGTGCCAACAGCTGTTGCTGCTCTTGGCTGAAACCGGGCAGGTCGCTATTGGCTATGATGTAGGCACCGTGTTTGTGGTGAGCGCGGGAGTTGATATGGATCCCTATCTCATGCAGTTTCACCGCATGTTCCAGCAGGGCGCGCCAGGACTCGAGTTGCCAACCGTCGGCCACGGCATCAAACAGCTGTTTGGCCGAAGTGGCCACCTTGGCGGCATGGTTCAAGTCCACATGATAGAGTTTGGCCATGCTTTGGACGGTGCGGCCGCTGACATCACCGAATTGGCTGATCCCGGCAAGTTCGTAAAGTACGCCTTCGCGCAGTGCCCCTTGAGCAAACTGCAACTCGGTGACCGGCAGCCTCTTGAAGAAACTGATCAAGATAGCCAGCCCAGCCGGTAGCAAAGGTGCACGTTTGCTGTCCACCTGCGGCAGTTCAATCTGATCCACATGACCCCAGCTGAGCAACTGCTGTTTTAACTGCTTGAGCCTGGGCAGAGTGATGGTTTCATCGTTGAAGAAGTGCTGCATCGCTTCGCAGATGGCCTTGACACTGCCTGAGCTGCCGAGAGTGAGGTCCCAATGGCCGCTGAAATATTCCTTGGCCAGCGAGGCAAACTGTTTATCGGCCGCTGCCTGGGCGGCGCGAAAGTTCTCCAACGTCAGCTTACCGTCGACAAAGTATTTCTGGTTATAACTGACGCAACCACAGCGCAGGCTCGAGAGTATCTGCGCCTGAGTCTTTTGGCCAAGCACCACCTCGGTGGAGCCTCCACCGATATCTATGATGAGGTTGCGCTGTGCCAGCTCCTGGCTGTGGGCTATGCCCTTGTAGATAAGGCGCGCCTCTTCATGGCCGGATACCACTTCGACCGGGTAGGGCATAATGGCCCTGGCAGCCTCGATAAAGGCCTCACGGTTACGGGCGACTCTCAGAGTGTGGGTGGCCACCAGTCTGACTCTGGCCTGATCCAGAGTAGAAAACCTGAGGTTGAAATCCTTGAGGCAGGCGAGACCGCGCGCTATGGCGTCATTATCCAGCCTGTTGTCCCGATCTAGCCCCTCGGCCAACTGTACCAGACGTTTCTCTTTATGCAGGATCTGAATGCTGCCATCCTGCTCGCGGGCTATCACCAGATGAAAGCTGTTGGAGCCCATATCCACGGCGACAAAATGCTTGGGTGTTGCAGTCAAGGTGGTCCTCATTTTGCTATTACTTCGGTTCCTGGGGTTGGGTCAGATCCAGTTGCCGCTGTTTTTCGTAGTTGCCCAGATACTGATGTATGGCTATCTGGGATCTTACCTTACGCTTGTTACCCCGCTTACGGTAGGGGCTGGATTGATCTTTGTTGATCACCCGCGCCTTGATGTTGTCGGCAAATTGCAGCGCCAGGGTATCGAGGATCATCTGTTTGAGAGCGGGATCATAAACCGGAGTGCTGACTTCAATACGGTTATCGATATTACGTCCCATCCAGTCGGCAGAGCAGAGAAAGAGTTTGTTTTCGCCGCCTGAGTGAAACAGCATTACCCGCGAGTGCTCGAGGAATCTGTCCACTATGCTGAAGACCTCAATATTGTTGCTGATCCCGGGAATATTGGGAATAAGCGCGCACATGCCGCGAATAAGCAGACGGATTTTGACGCCGGCGCTGGAAGCCTCGTACAGCTTTTGGATCATCGCCTCATCCACCAGATTATTGAGCTTGAGGGTGATGGCGGCCTTGATGCCGCTTTGGGCATTGATGATCTCCTGTTCGATAAGGCCGGTCAGCTTCTGGCGCGCATCATAGGGAGAGACTATCAGGTGCTGGAAATTATCTCGTCTGTAGGGGTGCTCAATCAACTCAAATACCTGTTCTATCTCGGCGGTAATTTCCTGATTGGCGGTAAACAGCGAAAGGTCGGTATACACCCTGGCCGTGCCCTCGTTGAAGTTGCCTGAGCCAATATGGCCATAGAGTCGAATGGCGCCGGCTTCTTCGCGGCCGATAAGGCACATCTTGGCATGAACCTTCAAACTTGGGATCCCATGGTGTACCTTGACACCAGCCTCGGCCAGCACCCGACTCCACTCGATATTGGCCTGCTCATCGAAACGGGCCCTGAGCTCAATCACAGTGGTGACCTGTTTGCCGTTCTTCACCGCATCTATCAGCGACTGGATGATATGGGACTTTCTTGCGACCCGATAGAGGCTGATTTTGATGAACTTGACGGCAGGATCATAGGCCGCCTGGCGCACCAGCTCGGTAAAGTGGGAAAACTTGTGATAGGGGTAATAAAGCATGATATCGCCGCGGCGAATGGCGTCAAACTTGTTGGCACAGACACTGAATCCGGCCGAGTCCAGTGCCGGAAGCTTGTCGTTTTCCAGGTATTTGCGCCCTGGATTGGGAAAGCCGATAAAGTCCTTGAAGCTGTGGTAACGGCCTCCGGGGATCAGGCACTCGGTATTGGAGATATTCAGCTGCGCCGTAAGCATGCTCAGCATATGCTCCGGCATCTCTTTGTCATACACCAGACGCACAGGCTCGGCGGTGAGGCGCTTTTTCAGTCCCTTGGTGAGCTTTTCCAGTTGGCTCTGTTCCAGCTCATCGGTGAGATCGAAGTCGGCGTCGCGGGTCAGCTTCATGGAGAAGACTTCGATCTCTTCATATTCGAAGAAGGGGGCGAATAGCTCATCGACACAGTGCCTTATTATGTTATCGAGCAAGATCAAATGCTTGCGGCGCTTTGAGGTTTCTGCCGGCAGTTGGATGAAACGTGGCACATTCTTGGTGGGCACTTCCACAAGGGCGTACTGACGTTTTTCCCGGCTGTATAGGCATACCGCCAGATAAGTGGTGTCATCGTTGAGTTGTTTGAACAGTTCGGAACGGTTACTGAGGATAAGCGGCGTGATGTGGCGCTTGAGCTGATCCTTGAAGTGCTTTTTCAGCCATTGGCTATGAAAGTCGCTCAGTTGTTTCTCATTGATGAGAAAGATGCTGTGTCTTGCCAGTTCCCGCATTAACTCGCCGTAAATGGCATCGAAACGCTCTTGCAGTATCAAGACCTTGGTCTGGATCTTGGCCATCAAATGGCGACTGGAGTTGCGACCTTCCTGCAGGCTGGATAACAGAATCGAGCGGCGCACCGCAGCAACCCTAACCCGGAAGAACTCATCCATGTTGTTGGAAAATATGCCCAGAAAGCGAACCCGTTCCACCAGAGGAACCAGAGGATCGGCCGCTTCCTGCAAGACTCTTTCATTGAAAGACAGCCAGGAAAGCTCCTTATCCAGAGAAAATTTTTCGACGGACGGTGACACGGCAAAGACTCCTCGTGAGCAGACGCCGGGCATAGATAAAGCCCGGCAGATATACAATAACACTCCGATATCCGCTTGTAATCAGAGAATAAAGGCGGGGCGCAGTTTCAGGGTTTTACGCTATTTGGGCCCGGCTCAGGTTTGAATTCGGGGTTGCGCCGGCGCTAAGGAAGGTGCGAACAATTCCCATCTGTGCTCCGCGTCGGCTTACAGACCTGGATGCAAGGCGTGGTTCCAGCAAATGGTTTTAGTCCTTTGTCCTTTGCCAGAACGCAAGAAGCGTTCCCTAAGGGTAGAGCGAATTTATGTCGAAAGAATGACAATCCCCTACTTTGGTCAAAGAGAGCGATATTGACGATTGGGTTTTCTGCCCTGCTTATGCTATGTTGCGCTCTTTTTTCTCGGCCGGTTTCCTGGCCGGGAGCGGGCGCTGAGGCTTTGTCTTCAAAGCAAAAAGCGGCGCCCTGGCCACTTCGAGCCAGCGAAAGCAGGAGGACGGAATGTTTGCAGGTTTTGACTATGGCAGTGCCAACTGCGCTATTGGCGTGATGGAGGAGGGCCAGACCCGGCTTTTGCCTCTGGCCGAGGATGGCAACTATATGCCGTCGACCATTTATGCCATGGAGCGGGAACTCATTTCCGAATCTGTGCTGCAGCGCTTGCCTTTGGCGGCCCAGGCTGATTTCAAACCCAAACGCGCCGCCGAGTTGAGTCGCGCCAGAATCGCGCGCTTGGAGCTGGATTTACTTGCCAATGAGCAAGCGGTATTCATCGGCAATCAGGCGATTGAAACCTATATGGAGATGCCGGAAGAGGGCTTCTATGTTCGCTCACCCAAGTCATTCCTTGGCGCTTCGGGCCTGCTCAGCAATCAGATGGCGTTGTTTGAAGATATCGTCACCTTGATGATGCAGGAAATTCATACCCGGGCGCAGCAGAGCCTGAAACAGGCGATTTCCCAGGTGGTGATAGGGCGCCCGGTTAACTTTCAGGGCATTGGCGGCGAGCAAAGCAACAAGCAAGCCGAGGCTATTTTGACCCAAGGGGCCCGGCGCGCCGGGTTCACCGATGTGGCCTTTCTGTATGAGCCTATGGCAGCTGCCCTTGAGTTTGAGTCGACACTCACCCGGGAGCAGCGGGTGCTGGTGGTGGATATTGGCGGCGGCACCAGCGACTGCTCGTTTGTGCGCATGGGGCCTGAGCTTAAAGACAAGAAAGATCGCAGTGACGACTGCCTGGGCCACAGTGGTCAAAGGGTAGGGGGTAACGATCTGGATATCGCCCTGGCGATGGCCGGTTTTATGCCGCACTTGGGGCTCGGCAGTGCGCTGATCACAGGCAAGCCTATGCCAAGGCAGCCTTTCTGGAATGCGGTCGCCGTCAACGATGTCAGTGCCCAGCGGGAATTCTCTGCCTTGAGTAGTCGCAAGTTGATTGAGGAGCTGCAACGGGATGCCAAAGAGCAGGCGAAACTTGCGCGCTTATTAAAGGTGCAAAAAGATCAGCTGGGTTATCGTTTGGTGCGCAGTGCCGAGCAGCTTAAAATCGCCCTGAGTGACAGTAAGCAAGCCGCTATGGATATAGGTTTTGTCGAAGCGCCCAAACCGCAGCCTTTGATGGTGAATGTTGATGCCGCCACCTTTGTGGCCGCCATTGATGAATCGCTTGAAACTGTGCACAAGCTCATCACCCAGGCTTTGGCGGAAGGGGGATGTCAGCCGGATGTCATTTATCTCACAGGTGGCAGCGCCAAGAGCCCGTATATTACCGAGCAGATCCGCGCGCGTTTCCCGGATGTGACTTTGGTCAGTGGCGACCACTTCGGCTCTGTGGTGGCCGGCTTGACCCGTTGGGCTGAGCGCCTGTACCGTTAAATTGCACTTTAATTGAAAGAGGATTCTTCATGGCACTGAAAAAAACGCCACTCTTGGCCGCCTTGGTTGCTACTGTGGCGACAAGCTTGCTCGCCGGGTGTGGCGATGATGTCGGTAAGGTCAGCCTGGGCGTATTCACCACCAAAGATGTGATCATAGATGCCAAGACAGATCCCAAACTGCCCGGTGTTACTTGTCATATCAGCCGCATAGAGGCCAATTTGGATTTTGCCGATCCATCTGATATGAGTATCAGCTGTCGCCAGACCGGGCCGATAACCAAGGCGCAACTGGCCGGTATCGAACTGGGTAAGAAGGGCGAGATAGTGTTTACCGAGTCCTTGAGCATCTTGTTCAAAAGCCTCAAGGTGAGGCGTATCTATGACAGTGAACACCAGACACTCCTGTATCTGTCTTATTCCACCAAGGAAACCAACGGCAGTCACAAGCACGCCCTGTCCACTGTGCCGCTGTGGGGAACCGACGCTTACGAGCCAAGGTCACAGGCGCTAAACTGATAATTCCGGGGGCAGATAAGAATCACCTGGGAATAGGCTTTTTCTTCTTTTTCATTGCATTGTCATACACAGAGGCGGTGATGGTTAGAAGGAGACTTAGTCTGTTCCTTGTTCAGCTAGTCTGAATTAATTAGAGTCAAGGATATCAGCCCTTTGATTCTGCTTTATGCCTCGCCATAGCAGCTGACCACCGAGTATCAGCACCAACATAATCACGGGCCCACCGACAGCATAATCGTTCAAGGCGATCATCGGCGGTAACTGGACCGTGTCTTGGTATGATGCATCGGAAACTATGATCAGAAGCGCCAAACCTGCTGCCGCCAACAAGGCGATACCGCTTGAGCGGCGCCAGTTACGGCGGCGGTTGAGAAAACCGGCGAGGGTGAGACTAACAGCCGCCAGCAAGGCACCAAAGATAACCATAAAGTATTTTGCCGGTTGTTGCTCCGGCAGGCTCTGGAAGGCACCAAAAATACAGACATAAGCCGAAAATGCGCCAACCAGCAGTAATAGGTGAGCAAACAGTAAACGTAGCAGTGACATACGGGTCCTTGTTGTCTTTGGAAAAGTTGATTTCAGAGCTAGGTGCCGTATCCGCGGTGTGGCTCAGCAAAGCGCGTAGGGCTTATAAGGTTTTGCAAATCAAACCTTCAAAAAGAGATTAAAACATAAAAAAAAGCCCGCTTGAAACAAGCGGGCCGCAAAAAATAAAATCATTGCAATCAACAAATTGAAGGAAGGAAGTCAAGCATAAGAACCAGGGAAAACTGCCATGAAAGCTACACAACAGTTTTGAAGTTCTTGGTTTTCATATTTACCGGGGTAAATACTTCCTGAAAACGAGGCATATTTTAGTGACAGAATGTGTCAGCAACAAGCGAGAAAAACTACGTCATGAGATAAGTAAAACTAATGTCACAAAGGTGATGTAAATCACGTAAATGCAGTTATAGCCCGTGTTTCGCTTCTTTACTCAATGTGGCTGCATAAATCTGCAATTTATATAATTAATCCTTGTTGCCGTTTTATTAACATTTGTCATTGTTCAATCCTTGCACAGATTGCAATTTGACGATTGTGTCGGTTTTTTTTGCTTGTATAGTACTTTGCAAGTCGCTGCGTTTGCATTTTTTTGCTAAAACGCCGCTGTACGCCTCTTTATTTAGTCGGACAGGAAGTTTCCATGACAATAACTACAAAATTGGCTCGCCCTATGCTGTTGGCTGTAGGCTTGAGCCTGGCGCTCGGCGCCTGCCAGAGCACAGATACCCCAAATGGCCAGAGTTCGCTGGCTGCTGTTAAATCCCAGTATCCGGCGACCCGCGCCGAAGTGCTGGTTGAAAACATTCACGGTGTTCAGGTTGCCGATCCTTATCGCCACCTGGAAGAAAGCACCCCGGAAACAGAAGCCTGGGTTAAGGCTCAGCAAGCTTTTGGACAGGAGTATCTGTCGGCTATCCCCAACAAACAGGCGGTAGTCGACAGGATCACCACCCTGTGGAACTACGAAAAAATCTCTGCCCCTTTTGAAAAGGGTGACAACACCTTCTACTACCGCAATGACGGCCTGCAGGCCCAGTCAGTGCTCTATGTTAAAGACAAGCAGGGGAATGAGAAGGTGTTGCTGGATCCCAACGCTTTCTCCGACAAGGGCACAGTTGCCCTGTCAGGTGTGTCAGTGAGTGACGATGGCAAGGTGCTGGCCTATGGTGTCTCTGAGTCCGGCTCCGACTGGCAACAGTGGCAGTTTATGGATATTGCCAGCGGCAAGCTGCTCAGCGACAAACTGGAGTGGATCAAATTCTCCTCTGCCGTGTGGGATCACGCCAATGAAGGCGTATTCTATGCCCGTTATGATGCCCCGGCCGGCGGAGACAAGATGGCCGATGTCAACTTCAATCAGAAGGTTTACTACCATAAGCTGGGCACAGATCAGAGCCAGGACAAGCTGGTTTATGAAAGACCGCAAAACAAGGACTGGGGCTTTGGTATTGGAGTCTCTGAAGACGGTGACTATCTGTTGCTGTCCATCTCCCAGGGAACTGACAGCCGCAACCGCTTCTTCTATAAGTCACTCAAAGATCCAAAAGCGGAAGTGGTTGAGCTGATTTCCGAGTTGGAAGCCGAGTACAGCTTTATCGGTAACGACAAGTCAGTGTTCTACTTCAAGACAGATCTCGATGCCCCCAACGGCAAAGTGATTGCCATAGATTTGCGCCACCCGGCCAAAAAAGACTGGAAGACAGTGATCCCTGAGACAAAGGACCCTATCGCCAGTGTTGGTATCATTAATGATCACCTGGTGGTGAGCTCACTGCATGACGTGCTGGGGCAGCTGTCCATCTACTCCATGGGCGGCGTCAAGCGCCAGGACGTGACTCTGCCGGGTAAAGGCAAGATTGCCGGCCCATACGGCAAACGCAGTAAAGACTACTTCTATTACACCTTCAACAGCTATGTGCAGCCGCAGACCACCTATAAGTTTGACTTCAAGACAGGTGAGTCCGAGCTGTACCAGAGCCCTAAAATCGCCTTTAATCCGGATGATTACGTATCCGAGCAGGTGTTCTACACCAGCAAGGACGGTACCAAGGTGCCCATGATGCTGTCCTACAAGAAAGGGCTGAAGAAAGACGGCACCAACCCGACACTCCTGTACGCCTATGGTGGTTTTGCCATCTCCATGACCCCAAGGTTCAGCCCGGCCAATATCGCCTGGTTGGATATGGGCGGCATCTATGCTGTGCCCAGCCTGCGTGGCGGCGCCGAATATGGTGAGAGCTGGCACCAGGCAGGTATGTTCGACAAGAAGCAAAATGTGTTTGATGACTATTTTGCCGCTGCCGAATACCTGCTGGATCAGGGCTATACCAACAAGAGCAAACTTGGCGCTTATGGCCGCAGTAACGGTGGCCTGTTGATGGGGGCCGCCGTAACCCAAAGACCGGATCTGTTTGCTGCCGTACTGCCCGCCGTAGGGGTACTGGATATGCTCAGATTCCACAAGTTCACCATAGGCTGGGCCTGGACCAGTGAATATGGCAGTGCCGACAATGCCGAGCAGTTCCCGGCGCTGCTGGCTTACTCGCCATATCACAACGTCAAGTCTCAGGCTTATCCTGCGACTATGGTGATGACAGCCGATCATGATGACAGGGTGGTGCCGCTGCACAGCTTCAAGTTTGCCGCCATGATGCAGGCCAAGCAGCAGGGGGATCAGCCGGTTATCATGCGTATCGAGTCCAATGCTGGTCACGGCGCAGGTAAACCCACGGCGATGAAGATAGATGAAGCGGCGGATATCTTCACCTTCCTGTGGCACAACTTTGGCTTGACCCTGCCGAGTAAAATCGACGGTTAAGCTTAAGTTAAGCCTTGAAAAAATAAACTGGGGCCTGCGGGCCCCTTTGCTTTTTCCGCCATTCACAAGCGGATTGTGGATAAGGTATAGTAGGCCTCACTTTTGGCGCATTAAAAGCAAGTGGAAGCATGTTTCGTTGGCCTATCACTGTCTATTATGAAGACACAGACGCGGGTGGGGTGGTTTACCATTCCAACTATTTGAAATTTTTTGAAAGAGCCCGAAGTGAGTGGCTCAGATCTATGTCGGTGAGCCAAACCGCTCTGTTGCAGCAGGATATCGCCTTTGTGGTACGCCGCGCCGAGCTGGATTTCTGCAAGGCGGCGCGATTTGAGCAGAACCTTTGGGTGGAAACCCGTGTCTCAGAAGTGAAGCGGGCATCTTTGGTGTTTGAACAGCGCCTGGTAGATGCCGAGGGTGAGTGTTATTGCGCGGCCAGCATTCTGGTTGCCTGTATTTCACTCAAGCGCATGCGGCCACTGGCCATTCCCCAACACATATTGCAGGAGTTTAAAAAAGGTGGAAGCTGAGATTTCGTTTATTGGATTGTTCATGCAGGCCAGTTTGTTGGTAAAACTGGTGATGCTCACCTTATTGTCTCTGTCTATCGCGTCCTGGGCTGTGATTATCCAGAGGCGCAAACTCCTGAAAGCGGCCAGGCAAAATGCCGAACGCTTCGAAGAGAAGTTTTGGTCCGGTGTGGATCTCAATCGTTTGTACCAGGAGCTGTCGGCCCGCCAGGAAAGCAACTCAGGGCTTGAGTCCATGTTTGTATCCGGCTTCAAGGAATACGCCCGCCTGTCGAAACTGAACGGCCGGGTGCCAGAAGCCATTATGGATGGCAGCTACCGCGCCATGCGGATCTCTCTCTCCAAAGAGTTGGATAAGCTGGAAACCCATCTGCCACTCTTGGCAACCATAGGCTCTACCAGTCCCTATATCGGCCTGTTTGGTACAGTTTGGGGGATCATGAACTCCTTTATCGCCTTGGGCGCGGTGGAAAATGCCACTCTGGCCATGGTGGCACCGGGTATTGCCGAAGCGCTTATTGCTACCGCCATGGGCCTGTTCGCCGCCATTCCTGCGGTTATCGCCTACAACAGATTCTCTACTCAGGTGGAAAAGGTCGAGTCTTCCTACGCCAACTTTATGGAAGAGTTCTCCGGCATATTGCACCGTCAGGCATACAGCGATAAGGAAGCCGTATGATGCAGGGATATCAGCGCAAGCGGCGTCGCCCCGTCGCTGAAATCAATGTGGTGCCCTATATCGACGTGATGTTGGTGCTGTTGATCATCTTTATGGTGACGGCGCCGATTGTGACTCAAGGGGTGAAGGTGGACTTGCCTCAGGGTGAGGCCGAACCGCTGCCCGCCGACAGCAAGCCGCCAGTGGTGGCCTCTATCAATGCCGAGGGTGAGTATTTTCTCGACTTGGGTGGCTCACCCAATAATGAGGTGCTGGATCTGGAAGAGATCAGCACCCGGGTCAGCGCCATCATTAAGATGGAGCCGGATCGCCCCGTGGTGGTCAAGGGCGATCGCGCTATTCCCTACGAACGGGTAATCCAACTGATGGTGTTGCTGCAACATGCCGGCGTGCCTTCGGTCGGTTTGATGACAGATTCGCCAGAGGAGAAGTAAGTGGCTGGGAAATCTGATTTTACTGTCCCCTTTATCATCTCAGCTGTGCTGCATATTGGGGTTATTGCGATTCTGGCCATGGGCGTGGACTTTCAGGACAAACCCAAATTGCCGACACCACAGGCCCAGTCTGCGCCTGTGCAGGCCGTGGTGGTCGATCAGCAGAAAGTGGATGACTATGTCCAGAAGCTGAAACAGGACAAGGCCGACGCCGAGCGCCGCGAGCGCGAACGGCAGCAGGAACTGGATCGCCAGGCCAATGAGGCCAAAAAGGCCCGCGAGCAGGAGCAGGAACGGATCCGCAAACTCGAAGCCGAGCGCAAGCAAAAAGAACTGGAGACCCAGAAAGCTGCCGACGCTGCCAAAGTTGCCAAGCTGAAAGAGCAGCAGGAGAAAGAAAAGGCCCAGAAAGCCGAGGCCGAGCGTAAGGCCAAGGAGCAGCAGCGTAAGGAAGCCGAAGAGGCCGCTCTTAAGGCAGAGCAGAAACGCAAGGCTGAAGAAGCAGCCGCCAAAAAAGCGGAAGAGGAGCGCAAACGCAAAGAAGCTGAACGTAAGGCCAAAGAAGAAGCCGAGCGTAAACGCAAGGCCGAGGAAGAGGCCCGTCGCCGTCAGGAGCAGGAGTTGGCCGATGCGCTGGCCGCCGAGCAAGCCGCCTTGTCGGCGACTCGCAATCGTCAGGTTATGAGTGAAGTCGACCGTTATCGAGCGATGATCACCGCCACTATTCAGCGCAATCTGGTAGTGGACGAGTCGATGCGCGGCAGAGTCTGTAAGGTCAAGGTGCGTCTGGCCAAAGATGGCTTTGTTACCAACAGCCAGATCATCGAAGGGGATCCTGTGGTATGTCGCGCCGCCAAGGCCGCCATCAATAAAGCCGGGCGTTTGCCGGTTTCCCAGGAGCCCGATGTGTATCAGCTGATGAAAGAGATTAATTTAGAAGTTAGACCGGAATTCAACTAAGGGAGCCCCATGAAACGAATTGCCAAGAGTCTTATCTGTTTGCTGGCCGTGCTGGTGCTGCCGGCCAAGGCGGCACTGGATATAGTGATCACCGAAGGGGTGGACGCCGCGCGTCCCATTGCCGTGGTGCCATTTGTTTGGCAGGGCGCCGGGCCGGCCCCAGAGTCGATTTCGGATGTAGTGATGTCCGATTTGACCCGCAGCGGTACTTTCAAGCCATTGGATGAATTGTCACTGGGTCAGCGTGCCATCAGCAAGATGGACGAGTTCAATGCCGCCGCCTGGAAGAATGTTTCTGCCGAAGCCGTGGTGATGGGCTATGTGAAACCCTATGGCGCCGGTAAGTATCTGGTGAGCTTTGACCTGGTGGACTTGGTCAAGGCGCAGATGCAGTCCGGTGGCCCTCAGTCCCGCAGCGAACTCTTGCTGGATAGCCGCGAAACCGTTATCAGCGAAGCGCAATTTCGCCAGTATGCTCACAGGATCAGTGACATAGTTTATGAGAAACTGACCGGGATCCGCGGTGCCTTCCTGACTCGTATCGCCTATGTGGTGGTCAATCACCAGGAGAAAAACCCTTACCGCCTGATGATTGCCGACTACGATGGCTACAACGAACAGATGCTGCTGCGCTCGCCTGAGCCTTTGATGTCTCCGGCCTGGTCTCCGGACGGGCGTAAGCTGGCCTATGTCAGTTTCGAAAACAAAAAGGCCGAAGTGTTTGTCCAGGATATCTACAGTCAGAGCCGCACCAAGGTTACCAGTTTTCCCGGTATCAACGGCTCGCCAAGCTTTTCGCCCGATGGGACTAAGCTGGCGCTGACTCTGTCCCGCGACGGTCAACCTGAGGTCTATGTAGTAGAGATTGCCACAGGCGCGCTCAAGCGGATCACCAACCACTATGCCATTGATACTGAAGCCACTTGGTTCCCCGATGGTAAGTCGCTGCTGTTCACTTCCGAGCGGGGTGGCAGGCCCCAGCTATATCAGGTAGAGTTGGCCTCAGGCAAGGTGACCCGCCTGACATTCGAAGGCGAGTGGAACCTGGGGGGAACTGTGACCCCTGATGGCCGCAGTATGATTTTCGTCAACAGAACCAACGGCAAATACAATATTGCCCGTATGGATCTGCAGACGCGTTTTATGCAGGTGTTGACCTCAACCCGGCTCGATGAATCACCCAGTGTTGCCCCTAACGGCACCATGGTGATTTATGGCACCACCTATAACGGCAAGCAGGTGCTGGCAGCGGTATCTGTCGATGGCCGCTTCAAGGCGCGGTTGCCTGTGGGGCAGGGTGAGGTGAAATCACCCGCTTGGTCACCGTTTCTATAACTTATATTTCAGAAGGATAACATGATGGATCTCAACAAGTTGTTTAAGGCAATCGCAATCGCTGTGCCATTACTGGCTCTGGGTGCCTGTAGCTCAACTTCAGAATCAGAAACGGACGCCAGCGGTTCGACAACTTCCGGCAGTGAGTACGGTAGTGGTGCCGGCGGTGTGGAAATCGGGGGTGCCAATCCGGTGCTGAGCCCTGAAGAACAGCAGCGCCTCAAGTTCCAGGAACTGCGTAAAGAACACGTCATCTACTTTGATTTTGACCGCAGTGAAGTGCAGACAGAATTTGCTGAAATTCTGGAAGCCCACGGCACTTATCTGGTTGAACACCCTAACGTACGCGTGTTGATCGAAGGCCACGCCGACGAGCGCGGTACGCCTGAGTATAACATAGCTCTGGGTGAGCGCCGCGCTAAGGCGGTAGCCAAGTACCTGCAGGGTATGGGCGTACTGCCAAGCCAGATGAGCATTGTCAGCTATGGTGAAGAGAAGCCGTTGGATATGAGCCACACAGACGAAGGTTTTGCCAAGAACCGTCGCGCTGTGCTGGTGTACTGATCCCGGCATTAGAGGGATATTGAAGAATGAAGAAAGCCGTTATTATCACGGCCATGCTTCTGGGAACTGGGGTCGCTTATGCGGCCCCAGCGCCCGTTGAAGACATTGGTGGCGGTTCCAGTGAGGATCGCATCGCCCGCCTTGAGCGGATCATCAAAGCCCGTCAGCAAGCCGAGTTTGAGACCATGCGCAGAATGGATACCCTGCAGCAAGAGGTGCTGGAACTCAGAGGCCTGACCGAACAACAGAACTATCAGATCAACCAGATGCTGCAGCGTCAGCGCCAGCTCTATGACGAAATCGCCAACCTGCAGAGCAAGCCGGCGGCGCCCGCCGTCAGTCAAACCTCATCCAATCTGGTGGCCAGTTCGTCTTTGTCCGAGACCGACAGTTATCAAAGGGCGGTCGACCTGGTACTGAAAGAGCGTCAGTACGACGCTGCAATTCCGGCATTTCGTGACTTTATCAAGCAGTATCCCAATTCGGGCTTTGCCGATAACGCCAACTATTGGCTCGGGCAACTGCTCTATAATAAGAATGAATTTGCCGAAGCCAAAACTGCGTTTGCCAATGTGGTCGATAACTTTAAAGAATCGGGTAAGCGGGCCGACAGTCTAGTTAAACTTGGGCTGATTGCCGAAAAAACCGGTGATAAAACGGCGGCGAAGAACTACTATCAGCAAGTGGTGAAACAGTACGCAAACAGCGCTGCAGCAAGGATTGCACAGCAGCAATTGGCGGCAATTAAACCATGATTTAACTAAAAAACATCCGCCCAGTTTGTTTTTCATGCAAACAACAAAAAATCGGGAATTTACACTTGCATGAGAATCACAAAGCGGTATTATAGGCGCCCTCAGCACGGCATGGCCTGCTGAGGCGAAACTTGAATGGGTCGTTAGCTCAGTCGGTAGAGCAGTTGGCTTTTAACCAATTGGTCGAAGGTTCGAATCCTTCACGACCCACCAAATTCATGTTTCGTAAACCTTTTTAGTGGGTCGTTAGCTCAGTCGGTAGAGCAGTTGGCTTTTAACCAATTGGTCGAAGGTTCGAATCCTTCACGACCCACCACTGATTTATTGCGGTCTGCCTCGGCAGTTATGTTGGGTCGTTAGCTCAGTCGGTAGAGCAGTTGGCTTTTAACCAATTGGTCGAAGGTTCGAATCCTTCACGACCCACCATTTGCCTGAGAATAGGGTGACACCCAGGTGGGTCGTTAGCTCAGTCGGTAGAGCAGTTGGCTTTTAACCAATTGGTCGAAGGTTCGAATCCTTCACGACCCACCACTGAATGCTCCATCTGTATGGGTCGTTAGCTCAGTCGGTAGAGCAGTTGGCTTTTAACCAATTGGTCGAAGGTTCGAATCCTTCACGACCCACCATTCAGAATTCCTTCTGCAAAATATTAAGTCTGTTATTCCCAAACCACAAAAATAATCAAGCTAATTTAGCTAACACTTTTCTACTTTTGTCTTATAGACCTATTGCCAATGTTTCAATTCTGTTAAACATCGGATAGTGCTTCTTGCTAGCTCAATCTGTCTCGGCTGTTGTGCGTTTTGCCGGGTGGATTGGCATAACAACAAGGAGACAATCCAAGATGAAACAAGCAAGACTCACCGGGGTGTGTGCAGCAACCCTTTTGGTACTGGGCGGTTTGGGGACGGCTCAGGCATCGGTATTGGACAAGACTGATATGCAGTTTGGCGGTTATCTCAAAGCCGATATCATGTTCAGCGATTACAGTAATGGTGCGCCCGACTCCAACAACGTCTCACGTCAGTTTTACGTACCCGGCGCCATCTATGGGGTAGATGGCAACGGCAAGCAGGTGACCGACTTCCAGGCACGGGAAACCCGTTTTAACTTCAAGACGGTAACAGATCTTGACGGCCATACTCTCACCGGCTTTATTGAGCTGGACTTCATGACTCATACCGATGGTGATGAGCGGGTATCCAACAGCTATTCACCGCGGATTCGTCATGCCTTTATCAGCTATGACAACTGGACCATAGGCCAGACCTGGACCACTTTTATGAACCCGGGGGCACTGCCGGAAAACCTCGACTTTGTCGGCGCCACCGAAGGTACGCCCTTTGCCCGTCAGGCGCAGCTGAGATACAGCAATGGTGGCTTTCAAATCGCCATTGAAAACCCGGAAACCACTATTACTCCCTATGGCGGTGGCAGCCGGATCACCAGTGGCAATGGGGTAATGCCGGATCTTATCGCCCGTTATAACTTTAAGACCTCAGGTGGCGCCAGTTTCTCTGTAATGGGGATGCTGAGGCAACTTGAGCTTGAGACCCGTATCGCCAATCAGGACATAGACAGCACTGAGCTCGGCTATGGCGCCAGCGTGGCCGGGATCATTCCTGTGGGCCGTGATGATATCCGTTTCACCGCCACCTATGGCGAAGGCCTGGGCCGCTATGTGGCGCTCAACTTTGCCAATGGCGCGGTACTGGACAACAACAACGATCTGCAGGCGATAGAATCCTACTCAGGTTTTGTGTCTTATCGTCATTGGTGGAACGAGCAGTGGCGCTCAAGCTTTACCTTGTCCGCTTTCAGCGCCGATAACGATGTGTCTCTGACCGGAGGCAGCGCCAACAAAGAATCCTATTCAGGTTATATCAACCTGCTTTACTCGCCGGTGAAGGCTCTGACCTTTGGGGTAGAGTATATGTATGCCAAGAACGAGCGGGAAAACGGCACAGATGGTGAGCTTAACCGGGTCACCTTCTCAGCCAAATACGTGCTCTAACCTTTGTTGCGACCGGGAGCTGTGACGCCCTATTTATAACTCCCTATTTATACTCTTAGCCAAGCCACCTCAGGGTGGCTTGCTTTTTAACTCTGGCCCTAAATATCCCGGCAATGGCGAAATCTGCCTCAAAGGTTTAGGAGCTGTAATAAATGACATGGTTTTCCTTTATTGCCAAATCCCGTCCTCGGGGGCCATCAACGGCATAAACGGGCTATGACCGGTTTCGTTGCTGATTGTTGCGTCTGGCTTGCCAAACACTAATTCGCTATTCATGCCATTGATAACATGTGAAAAGTTATTCTTCACGTGTTAGCGCTTTGAGGGAACTGGAGAGATAATTGAAATGTATGAGCGGCTTACATAGCTGAACCGTTTAAGCCGCCCTTGGGGGATCCAAGCTGAAAGTAAAAAAATGCCCCTCAAGGAGGGGCAATGAGGAGGAAGTACGCTTTTACTCTGTACGGTTGAGCCGCGACTCAATCAGAGTATCAATCACGGCTGGGTCGGCCAGAGTTGATGCATCTCCAAGGTTGGTAATCTCGTTGGCGGCAATCTTACGCAGAAAGCGGCGCATGATCTTGCCGGAGCGGGTCTTGGGCAGGCCGCCGGCAAACTGGATAAGATCCGGGGTCGCCAGGGCGCCAATCTCTTTGCGTACCCATTGTCTCAGTTGCTGTCTCAGCTCTTCAGTAGCTTCTATGCCCTTGGTCAGTGTGACATAGGCGTAGATCCCCTGGCCCTTGATGTCATGGGGATAACCCACAACGGCGGCCTCGGCCACCAGATCGTGCGCCACCAGTGCGCTTTCAATCTCGGCGGTACCCAGACGGTGACCGGAGACGTTAATCACATCATCGACCCGGCCGGTGATCCAGTAGTAGCCATCTTCATCACGGCGGGCACCGTCACCGGTAAAATACATGCCGCGGAAGGTTTTGAAGTAGGTCAGGGCAAAGCGTTCATGGTCACCGTAAATTGTGCGCATCTGCCCCGGCCAGGAATCCAGCATCACCAGGTTGCCCTCGGTAGCGCCTTCCAGAATATTGCCCATGTTGTCGACCAGTGCTGGCTGTACCCCAAAGAAGGGACGGGTGGCCGAGCCAGGTTTGGTATCAGTGGCGCCGGGCAGCGGGCTGATAAGAATGCCACCGGTTTCGGTTTGCCACCAGGTATCAACAATCGGACACTGCTCATGACCTATGACCTCGTGATACCAGCGCCAGGCCTCAGGGTTGATGGGTTCGCCTACAGAGCCCATGATCCGCAGCGAGCTGCCGTTAAACTGGTCAAACTGCTCCTTGCCTTCGGCCATCAGGGCGCGAATAAGCGTAGGAGCCGTGTAGAGTATGTTGACCTGGTGGCGGTCAATCATCTCGCCCAGGCGGGCTGGGCTTGGGTAGTTGGGCACACCTTCGTGAATAAGCACTGTGGCGCCATTGGCCAGCGGGCCGTAAATCATATAGCTGTGGCCGGTGATCCAGCCCACATCTGCGGTGCACCAGTAGACTTCGCCTTGCTTGTAGTCGAACACATATTCGTGGGTCATGGAGGCGTACACCATGTAGCCGCCTGTGGTGTGCAGCACACCCTTGGGGTTACCGGTGGAGCCTGAGGTGTAGAGCAGGAATAGGGGATCCTCGGCGCCCATCTCTTCCACTTCGCAATGCTCGGAAGCGGTTTCGGTCAGTGATTCCCACCAGACATCACGGCCTTCGACCCAGTTGATATCATTGCCGGTGCGTTTAAGCACTATCACCTTCTCAACCGTGGTGACATCCGCATGGGAGAGCGCCTCGTCGATATTGCGCTTGAGCGGAATAGCCCTGCCGCCGCGCAGGCCTTCGTCTGCGGTCAAAATGACTTTGGAGCGGCCATCTATGATGCGTGAGGCGATGGAATCCGGGGAAAAACCACCGAATACCACGGAATGTACGGCGCCGATGCGGGCACAGGCCAGCATGGCGATGGCGGCTTCCGGCACCATGGGCATATACATGGTCACCACGTCGCCGCGGCGCACGCCCTGGCTCTTGAGGGCGTTGGCAAATTTGCACACTTCTGTGTGCAGCTGGCTGTAGCTCAGGGTGCGTTGATCTTTGGCATCATCGCCTTCCCAGATGATGGCGGTCTGATCGCCCAGTTTCTCCAGATGGCGGTCGAGGCAGTTGGCCGAGGCATTCAGCGTGCCGTCGTAGAACCAGTTGATCGACAAATTGTGATCGTCAAATGAGGTTTTCTTGACCTTGGTATAGGGCTTGATCCAGTCAATACGCTTGCCATGTTCTCGCCAGAAACCTTCGGGGTTAACCACGGACTCCTGGTACATTTTCTTATATTTTTCATCATTTACCAGTGCATTGGCCGCAATCGCTGCGGGCACTTTATAAAGAGACTGAGTACTCATTGGGCTTCCCCTTGTTTTTATCATACGTGAGCCAAAGTATGGGTTGCTTGGCTGTGCTGTCTCTATTAGACATTGGTCTAGTGATGAAAAAATGTTATTTATTAATCGGTTATTGCGTTTAAAACGCACAGCTTGAAGTGCTTGAGCCAGCGTGGTTTTTTAAGGTTTGCGCGGGTTTAGATTGGCATCCAATAAAGGTTTTTTGCCCCCAATGGGCGCCCAATAAGATGCAGAACGCCGCAGAGGTTCATCAAACCCCTTGGCTGGTGTAATCTAGCCGGGATAACAACAGTCGCCGAAGGATACGGCGACAATAAAGAGAACCCTATGAATTTGACCCTTTTTGTGGCGGTGATCGCCGTCTGTTATGTCTGCTTGCTGTTCCTGCTTGCCTGGGGCGCGGAGCGCTGGTTCAGTGGTGTCACCCGCAGGTTACAGAAATGGATCTACGCCCTCAGCCTGGCAGTGTATTGCTCTTCCTGGAGCTTTCTCGGCACGGTTGGCCAGTCGGCCAATGACTTTTGGTCCTATTTGCATATCTTTATTGGCCCCATCATCATCTTTACCCTGGGCTTTGGCATGTTGCGCAAAATGGTGGTGGTGTCCAAGGCGCAAAATATCACCTCGGTGGCTGACTTTATCGCCGCCCGCTACGGCAAGTCGCAGCCGCTGGCGGTGATCATCACGCTCATCGCCCTGTTCGGCATCATGCCCTATATCGCGCTGCAGCTAAAAGCCATGGTGTTCAGTCTAAGCCTGTTCCAAAGCCCGGATGATCCGCTCGATGGTGCCAAAGTCGCGCTTATCATTGCCGTGCTGCTGGCCATCTTCGCCATCCTTTTCGGCACCCGCAAACTGGATGCCACCGAGCATAATCCGGGGATGATGCTGGCCATCGCCTTTGAATCTTTGGTTAAACTGGCCGCCTTTGTATTAGTGGGCGGTATAGTGGTCTTCGGGGTATTCGGCGGCTTTGGCGACCTCTGGAGCCAGGCCAGCGCCAAGGGCGTAATAGTCAATCCCAATCTAAGGCTCGAAGCGCTGATGCCCGAGCTGATAGTCGGCATGGCGGCTTTTCTCTGTATGCCGCGGCAGTTCCACGTCATGGTGGTAGAGGCCGAAGGCGAGCAGACTCTGTCCAAGGCGCGCTGGTTGTTCCCTCTCTATATTGGCCTGTTCGGTTTGTTTGTCGGGCCGCTGGCACTGGCGGGCAAGGTGCTGCTCGGCGACAGTGTCTCTGCCGATACCTATGTGATCAATCTGCCGCTGGCGCTGGACGCACCTTGGCTGGCGATAGTGGCGCTGCTGGGAACCCTCTCGGCCGCCACTGGCATGGTGATAGTGGCAGTGGTGACCATCAGCGTGATGATAAGTAATGAGTGGCTGGTGCCGGTACTCTTGCGTACTGGGCAGATCCGTCGTAAGAACTTCAGCCAGTTTTCCCAGCAACTGCTCTATGCCAGACGTCTATCCATCGCACTGATCCTGGCTTTCGGGTATTTCAGTTACCTGAGTTTTGACAGCAGTGATTCTCTGTCCAACCTGGGCATGCTGTCTTTCGGCGCCTTTGCCCAGTTGGCACCGGCCTTGGTGGGCGGCCTCTACTGGAAACACGGCAATCGCGCCGGGGTGTTTCTCGGTATGGCGGCGGGCTTTGGTCTGTGGGGCTTTTTGTTGCTCAAGGGCTCTGGCGCCTGGGAAGGCGTGCTGGCAGGTCAGTTTGAACTGTTAAAGGCGCTTAAGCCCAATGTCAACGATACCCTGCTTGCACTCGGTGCCAACCTGATTGGCTATATCGGCGGCTCTATCTGGCTGCGCGCCGGCTTGGTGGAGCGTATTCAGGCCAGCGCCTTTGTCACCCCGGGTGAACTCAAAAACACAGGTAATCGCAAGACGGGCCCCATTAGTCAGCAGGACTTGCTGATCCTGGCCAGTCGCTTTGTCAGCCCGACCCGGGCCTATGAGAGTTTCTCGCGCTTTTCTGCCGATGCGGTGCGCAGCGATAGCTGGCACAAGACGGCACCGGCCGAACTTATCGCCCATACCGAACATATGTTGGCCGGGGTGCTGGGGGCTTCCAGCGCCTCTTTGGTGATGGACTCAGTGCTGCAGGGACGGGATCTGGCCCTCGATGAAGTCTTTAGCCTGGTGGATGAGGCCTCATCGAAGATTATTCTCAGTCAGGACATGCTGCGCGCCGCCATAGAACACGCCTACGAGGGCATGAGTGTGGTCGACAAAGATCTCAACCTGGTGGCTTGGAACTACCGCTATGTAGAGCTTTACGACTATCCGGAGGATTTCCTGCAACCGGGCATGCCCATCAGCGAGGTGATACGTTTCAATGCCGCCCGCGGCTACTGCGGCCCGGGGGATGTGGACGAGCATGTCGAGCGCCGGGTACAGCATATGCGCAACGGCACCGCCCATAGCTCAGAGCGGCGCAGGCGCGATGGCAAGGTGATCAAGATTCAGGGCAATCCCATGCCGGACGGCGGCTTTGTGATGACCTTTACCGACATTACCCAATATCGCGAGCAGCAACAGGTGTTGGAGCAAGTCAACGAAACCCTGGAGGCCAGAGTCAAGGAGCGCACCTATGAGCTGGCGCTGCTCAACAGCAAGCTGCTCGAAGCCAAGGCTCAGGAGGAGATGGCCAACGCTTCCAAGAGTCGTTTCCTGGCGGCGGTGGGGCATGACTTAATGCAGCCCCTCAACGCGGCCAGGTTGTTTACCGCCTCTTTGAGTCAGTATCCCGGGCTTGACAGGGAAGGGCGGCTGACCCTCTCCCATGTCAACAGCTCACTGAAAACCGCCGGTGAACTGCTGACCGATCTGTTGGATATCTCCAAGCTGGATTCCGGCATGGTGGAGGTAAAACGGCGCGACTTTGCCATCTCCGAAGTACTCAACACCCTGGCGGTGGAGTTTGAGGCCATGGCCAAAGACTGCCAGATCCATTTTGCCATGATGCCCTGCAGCCTGACGGTCAATTCAGACCCTTCACTGCTGCGGCGGGTGCTGCAAAACTTTCTCACCAACGCCTATCGCTATGCCAAGGGCGGGCGGGTGCTGATGGGCTGTCGCCGCCGCGGCAGTGAGCTTGAGGTGCAGGTGCTGGATACCGGCTGCGGCATCGAAGCCGGGCAGCTTAGGGAGATATTTCACGAATTTAAACGCCTTGATAACCCCCATTCCAACAGTGTCAACGGCCTGGGGCTTGGGCTGGCGATAGCCGACAGAATAAGCAAGGTGCTGGAGCATGATATCCGCGTCTCTTCGGTGCAGGGCAAGGGCTCTGTATTTGCCATTCGGGTGCCGCTGGGGGCCACTGTCAGCGTGCCGCAGCCCAAGGCCATCTCTTCTGTGTTGCAGCCGCTCGCCGGGGTCAAGGTGCTGTGTATCGACAACGAAGAGGCTATCCTCGCCGGGCTCGAAAGCCTGTTGAGCCGCTGGCAGTGCGAGGTGATCTGCGCCCGGGATCTGAGTGATGCCAGGATCAAGCTGGGGCTCAAAGGGGTGGCGCCGGACATCATGCTGGCTGATTATCATCTGGATAAGGGCCAAAACGGCGTCGATGCCATGGATGAGCTCAGGGCGCTGTATGGGCAACATCTGCCCGGCATTTTGATCACCGCCAACACCCGCAAGGATCTGGTGGAGGATGTCGAGCGCCGCGGTTACCACTATATGGCCAAGATGATTAAACCGGCGGCGCTCAGAGCCTTGATCTCCAGCCTGGTGAAGAAGGCGTAATTCAAAAGCTCAGTGAAATAGCCTTTGGAAACGGGACCAGATTTATCGGCAATAAATCAGGCCCGGTATTTTAGTGGGTGACTTCTGTTTGTGTCTGTATCAGTGTCTGCGCCTGCGCCGGAACCCCTGAGTATCCAGCCGCTCGCCAGGGGCGGTAAGCCAGACCGTAGCTCAAGGTCGCGATGGTCCAACCGATAAGGGCGCTGGCGATATCGTGCGATAAAAAGTGGGCGCCGCGAAACTCCTGACACAGACTGAACACGGCGCCTATCAGCAATGCTGCGCCGAGTAACTTAAAGCGCCATTTTGGCTTCAAGACCAATGCCAGATAATAAAGTCCCACCCAGGCAAAGGCGCCGCTGGAGTGGCCGCCGGGGAAACACTGGCCCAATTCAGTGTCAACGCTCAGGCTCATGGGGAAGGGCAGATAAGGCTTTTGGCCTCCAAATAGACTGAGATCCCAGGGGCAGGCAACATTGGTTATGCTCTTGCCGATACGTACCAGAAGTACGGTTGCCAGGGCGCTTGTAAACAACATCAGCAAGGGCCGGCGCCAGCGTTTCATTGAGGCTTTGAAACTGCTCAATACCAGGGTCGACAGCAACACAACTGCCGCCAGCACCACCAGATCCCGTCCTCCTGTGTGCAGCAGTTTGTCTGTAACAAAGGCATGGCGCCAGGGCCAGGCCGTGTTGGTGCCCTCAAATGCCAACATCCACTGTGCCAGCAGTAGGTCGGCATTAGTGATGTGCAGCAAGATAAGCAGGCCAAGCCCTACCGATAACGGCAACAATAGATGATGTTTGAACCAGTGTTGAAAACTCAGCGGGTGGCTTGCAATGGGCATTGTGATTCCTGTGACATAGTGCGAGTTGAGACAGAGTCGCAGCTGAGATCTGCGAAATAGAAAGCCTGAAAAAGCGGGCGTTGAATTCATGGCGTTGAACTCACGGCCCGGCTGGTGGATAGGAATTATTCTGGCCGGCTCAGATTAAGGTCTGCTTAAGGCCGGGCATTTTTGTCTCAATTGCCCGGAATGGCGTATTGCAATGAGTTGAAACAAAACCTTTTTTGCGTATTTTTTTGCCACTGGTTATGTTACAGGGGTAGCTCTGCTATGGCGCTGGTTAAGTTGCGGTTTTGGCGGGGGATCCCCACAGGTTTGCTGGTATTCAAATACAAGGAACAGGAATGAAGCTCAATAAACTCTTTTGGCTGACGGCCCTTGCGCTCGGCAGCCCCAATTTGCTGGCTGCCGAGGCCAAACTCCTGCGGGAGCCGGATCTTCGCGGTGATACTCTGGTGTTTTCCTACGCCAAGGATATCTGGAAGGTGTCGCTCAAGGGCGGCGAGGCGGTGCGCCTCACCAGCTTTCAGGGCCAGGAGATGCAACCCAAGCTGTCGCCGGACGGCAAATGGGTGGCCTTTACCGGCGACTATGAGGGCAATCAGGATATCTACCTGCTGCCGATTGCCGGTGGCGAGCCCAAACGCCTGACCTTCCACCCGGATGTGGATCAGCTTGTGGGCTGGAGCCCGGACAGCAAATCGGTATTGTTGCGATCCGGCAGGGCCAATGCCCCAAGAGGCTGGCAGCAGCTGTTTACCCTGTCCATCGAGGGCGGCAATCCCAAGCCTTTACCCATGAACCGCGCCTTTGACGGCAGTTTCTCTGCCGATGGCAAGCAGTTGGTTTACCGCCGCGCCGGTCTTTGGGATCCGGGCTGGCGTAACTACCGCGGCGGCCAGAATCAGCCGCTCAGGTTGATTTCGCTCGATAGTCTGGAGGAAAAAGATCTGCCCTGGGACAACACCCAGGATCTCGAGCCCCAGTGGCACGGCGACTATATCTATTTCCTCTCCAACCGCTCTCAGGTCACTAATATCTTTCGGGTAGCGGCCAAAGGCGGCGAGCCGGAGCAGGTGACCCATTACCAGGATGCCGATGTCAAAGGCTTTACCCTGGATAACGACACTCTGGTATACGAATACCGTGGCGAGTTGGTGAAAAAGTCGCTGGCTAATACCAATGTCAACGACAAGGGAGAGGCACTGGCCATCAGCCTGCATGCCGATTTCCCCTGGGTGCGGCCACGCTTTGAAGAGGTTGAAAAGCAGATAGAGTCGGCGGCCATTTCGCCTACCGGTAAGCGCGCCCTGTTTGTGGCCCGCGGCGATGTATTTACTGTGCCAGTGGAGCACGGTGATGCCCGTAATCTTACTGAAAGTTCAGACAGCCGCGAAGTGGGCGCCGCCTGGTCCAACGGCGGCAAACAGCTGGCCTGGTTCTCCGACAAGAGCGGCGAATATCGCCTGGTGATAGCGGATCAACTCGGCAAGCCGCAGCAAGAGATCAAACTGGCTGAGAAGGGCTTCTATAGCGGACTTATCTGGTCGCCTGATGATAAACAGCTGGTGTTCAGCGATCAGCGCCAGCAACTCTGGCTGGCGGACTTGTCCAAGGGCAAGGCGCAGGTTATCGACAGCCAGCCGGTAGTGAATCCCGACTGGGAAATGGCCCCCAGTTGGTCGCCTGACAGCCGTTATCTGGCCTACAGCAAGCAGGATGACAGCTTCTTCCGCAGTCTCTACCTGTTCGATAGCCGCAATAATCAGAGTAACAGAATTACCCAGGGCATGGCCGATGTGCGTTACCCAGTGTGGGACCGTGCCGGCGACAAGCTCTATTTTGCCGCCAGTACCGATTATGGCCCTCATGCTGCCTGGTTGGATATGACCTCGGTTGCCTTCACCCCTACTTACGGCCTCTACACCATGCTGCTCAATACCCGCACCGAGGCGCCCATGCTGCCAAGAAGCGACGAGGAAGAGGGCAGCACTGAAGAGGAAGCCAAAGGTTCAGATGCGCCACCTGCGGTGCGAATCGATCTCAACGGTATAGCGCAGCGGGTGCTGCCTCTGGGTGAGAGCGGTAAAATCCACAGCCTGAGCGCCGGTAAGCCAGGTGAGCTGTTCTATATGCAAGACTTGGATGAAACCACAGAGCTTCGCAAGTACAGCACTGAGGAACGTAAGGCCGATACCCTGGCCGGTGATGTCGATGAGTATCACCTGAGCCACGACGGCGAGAGCCTGTTGGTGAAAATCGGCGACAACTGGCAGCAATTTGCCGGCGCCGCGCCCTTGGGGGACGATGCCAAGACGCTTAACGTCAAGCTGACGGCCCGTATCGATCCCAAGGCCGAATGGCAGCAAATCTTCCGCGAAGCATGGCGCTTCCAGCGCGATTACTTCTATGTCAGTAATCTGCACGGCGCCGATTGGGACGCGGTATACAAGGAGTTCCAGCCACTGGTTGCCCATGTGCGCCACGGCGCCGACATGACCTATCTGCTCGATAACATGGGCGCCGAAACCTCTGTGGGCCACTCCTTTACCAATGATGGCGATCTGCCGGAAATTGCCGACAACCGCACCGGCCTGCTCGGCGCCGATGTTGAGGCGACCGACAAGGGCTACCGCTTCAGCCGCATCTATCGTGGCGAAAACTGGTATCCGGCGGACCAAGGCAGTGCGCCGCTGGCTCTCTATCCCCAGGTCAAGGCGGGCCAGTATCTGCTGGCAGTCAACGGCAAGCCGCTGGATAACAAGGCCAACTTCTATCAGGCCTTCCAGGGGACTCTCGGTAAACAGACCCGTCTCAGCATCAGTCCGGATGGCAGCGACAAAAAAGCCTTCGAAGTGACTGTGGTGCCAACGGCCAGCGAACAGGCATTGAGACGTAACGCCTGGGTTGAGGATAACCGCAAACGGGTGGATGAAGCTTCCGGCGGTAAATTGGCCTATGTTTGGGTTCCGGACACCGGCGAGAACGGTTTCAGCTACTTCAACCGCTACTTCTTCGCCCAGAATCAGCGCCAGGGGGTGATCATAGATGAGCGCTTCAACCACGGCGGTTACATTGCCGAGTACATCATAGATGTGCTACGCCGCGAGCGTAACGGCTACTTCAATAACCAGATGGCCGGCGATCACCCCATGACCAGTCCGGGCAGCGGTATCTGGGGGCCCAAGGTGATGCTGATCAACGAAGTCTCCGGCTCGGGCGGCGACATGCTCCCTTATATGTTCCGCTATTACCAAGTGGGCAAGCTGGTGGGTAAACGCACCTGGGGTGGCTTGGTCGGTATCTGGGGCGTGCCTTCCCTGATGGATGGCGGCCATATCACGGCGCCGCGCAGCGGTTTCTTCAGTATCGACGGCCAGTGGCGGGTCGAGAACGAAGGGGTGGCCCCGGATGTGGAAGTCGAGCAGTGGACTAAGGACACAGCCAAAGGCATAGATCCTCAGCTGGAAAAGGCCATCGCCATTGCCTTGGATGAGCTGAAATCTGCCGCGCCTGTGAAGCTGCCACAACCCGCCGATCCAGTGCGGGTGCCTCAGATGAAATAGCTTTGATGATATGGCTCTGATGAAATAGCTCAGGGGAAACTAGCCCAATAACTTGCGCCGCTTGCCTTAGTCTTACAGGCAAGCGGCGCTTTTTGTTGGAAAACTATCAAAACTCAGCCAATTATTTTGTAAAAAATAACCAAGACAGGCTTTTATGGCTTTTGTCAAAAACTTGACCTATGGCTAATTGTTTTCACAAACAGTACTGAGTATTGTGTAACTAATTCAGGTGCTTATCTTTAGCCTTTACTTAAGCTGGAAGCTGTTGCATTTTTCTGTTTTCAGCGGAATTCAGGGACGAACAACATTCGCGCCCGTGCGGTAGCTATGAGGGTTACTCAGCTTTTGTAGAACGCTTGCTCATCGAATTAAGATAGTACCCAGAAGTTTGGAGATGATTTTGCGCGTTATTTCTGCAACATCACAAAAAATAACTTAAAATTCATAAAGATATAAAACCATTTTGGTAGATAATAGGTTTGGAAACCGCGCATGCGCGTTTTGCTGCAAGGGATATTCGGGCTAAACTCTATTATATTTAACTAATACAAAGAGATAGCGATGCGCGTTTACACTCCTACGAGGACTAAAACGCGCATGCGCACTATACAGCTGTTATGCGTCACTTTAAATCGCTGTCTTTACAGCGGTTTTTACCTCAAGTCTTTTCTTCAAATTAGCTTTTAGGTACAGTGGCGTAATTAAGTTTTAAGTTGGTCTTGGCTTTTCGTTTTTCAATTTAAGCTGTGACCAGAAATGTCATTCACCAGTCAAACACTTCTTTGCAATTTGTGGTTTGGTGGGTGTTTTTTAATTTTATGTTTGGCTTATTGGTGCAGGCGCAAGCGCTTTTAAATTGGTGTGTAAACGCATAACAAGGTCGTCAACGCGGACAAAAAACTTGTTGGCTGTTACGCTTCGCTTCACATTTTAGCCAACAATTTTTTGCCGGTTACAACGGCGTTATGCAAAAACCAATATGAGCAACCTTCAATATGTTTGACGATTTAGCTGCTTACTATCAAGAAAATGTTGTTACGTCCTTTTCCGAGTATAGAGAGACTGCCAAAAATGGAGTTTCAGGTCGAAGTCGCGATTTAAAAGGCGCCGTAGAAGCAGCCAGCGCTCTTTTTCACTTACGAGAACATCTACCTGATCCTGCTCCTTCAAGAGGGAGCATTGAAAACCAATGCGGTGACTACGGTTTGCTTGGCGATATTGTGAATTCGGTAAAACACAAGAATATTCATGGGCAGACACCCCACGGCGCACCATTGGTTGACAAGGCCGAGTGCCTTTCCGAACAGATTGTTCTCATTGAATATGAGGATTCAGAAGGTACATACAAGCACGTGGAGAAAACCGTTGTGGTTAAGCTTGCAGATGGAAGCGAGCGTAACCTCTTAGATATTTTGACAAATGTGGCTAATTTCTGGGAAACCCACATGGTTTCTATCGGGATTAAATCCGCAGCGAATCAGTTTTCTTTTGCAAACCCTTTAAGGTATAGATCGAGAGAAGAATGCGAAGAAGGTTTGGATTTTGAACTAATTAGAGGGCTCCGGTTTAAACAATCAATGAAATTGATGCGCTATAACAATGAAACCGGAGTCGCAGAGCCCATTGATCTCACAGGCTCGGAAATAAAGATGCGCATGTATCGTCCCAAATATGACGTTGATATTGTGCTAAGAAAAGACTCAACTGGCGAAGAGTTGAAAACCACAATTTCGCTTTCGGAGGAAGAAAGTGAAAATGTGCTGAAACTTGAGACCGACCGGGAAAAACAGGAGTACGTTTATTCACTGCCAAAAGCCAAAGATGCTCTCATGGAAATGGCCGGCAAGGCTAAAAGTAATAAATAAGCCGAGCATCTTTCAGCATTGCATAACAAGGCCAGGCAGCGCGACCCATTTTTCGTTGCGCTTCGCTCCACTACAAATGGTCGCCTGCTGTCGGCGTTAGGCATCTATGTTCAGTACAATGAATCAGCATAAGTATCTCGATATGATTGAGATACAAGAAACCTATAAAGACTGTCTCAGAATAGTAATAGCGGAGGCTGGTGTATCTGATGCGTCACCGGGAATAACATCAGAAGAAGAGCCAAATGAGGCACTGCGAGAGTTATTGAACACGAGCAAGCCCATAGAGGTAACCGACAGCAGTGCTCACTATGAAATCATCTTCGATGATTACATAGCATATGCAGTTACAAATGAAAGCTATGCTGGAGGCATCGAAGAAAAGTTCGAGGGTAGGCTTGCACGAGTTTACTCGGAGTCAGCGTTTCTAAACTATATTGGCCAAGGTACATTCGCTACAGCAGAGTATCCTGGCCCATTTGTTCACTATGGCTTTTGCTGCTTAAACCAAATCATAGATGTTGTTTCTGAAAGTCCTCCAACAGTGAAATTAATTAATGCCTAACAAGTCAATCAACTTCGCGCCTACGGCGCCGGACAGCTTACACTACGCTTCGCTTCATTCTAGCTGCCGGTTATTGGTGCGCTGGAGGATCCCCTCATAACTCTGGCCTCCCAGAGGTGTTAACCAGTTTAAGAAATTCACCCCAAGCCCAGCGAAAATGCGATTCTTTGATTGAGTATTCCGGACGTCGTCTCACCTCTTTGCCGAGCCTGAGCACGAAGAAAAACAGGACAGCCAAATCTTTTTGATGTTTCACACAGCCTCAACTAGGCTTTGAAATACCCATCAAAGCTCAGTCGAGGTTGGTTATGAAGGCAAATACAGAGGCAAATACAGGACAGCCAATCCTTTTTGATGTTTCGCTCAGCCTTGACTAGGCTTTGAAATACCCATCAAAGCTCAGTCGAGGTTGGTTATGACCACAGCCCGCCGCCAGTTGATAGATGTTGAAAGTACACCCTTTTACCACGTGATTAATCGCTGCGTGAGAAGGGCATTTTTGTGTGGTGAAGATGCACTGTCGGGGCGCAGTTACGAGCATAGACGTGGCTGGATAGTGGATAAAATCAGGCAGTTGTCGTCAATATTCTGCATCGATGTTTGCGCTTATGCGGTCATGAGTAATCACTACCATTTGGTGCTCAAAATCGACCTTGCTGCGCAACAATCATTGTCGCCATTTGAAGTCATCGAGCGTTGGACCGGGCTCTTTAGTTGAAATATAGGACAGCCATATCTTTTTGATGTTTCACACAGCCTTGACTAGGCTTTGAAATACTCATCAAAGCTTAGTCGAGGTTGGTTATGACCATTACGTCCGAGGGTAGTAATCCTTTGCACCTTCTTTAACGAACTCGATTATTGAGGATGTCGACACATATTAGCTGTACCACCATTACATTCTGTGATGGTTATCGTGCCTCGAGGGACTATTCTTGTTGTCTCACCCACTACAGCTAACCCATATGCTCTAAATGCGCCATAGAGTGTTTGCCATGATTGTAGTGACAGGTTTGATACATCCATCAATTTTGGAAATGGATTCTGAGCTTTAAGATCTATTTGATTTCCATTTGTATCAATAACCTTCGTAAATTTGTAATGGAGGTTGTCATCCATATCGTAAAAATCAACCTCAGCATAAGCCTTAGAACCATCAGAGAAAGAAAAAACTATAGCCGGAGCACTGACGTTAATGCCTTTAGAGACGATCTTTGTAGCTGCCTCTACAAGTCCAACATATCTTTCAGTGATTGTACTAGAATTTACCTGTGACTTGTAGTAGTCAATAACTTTACCATGATTATATGATGCACCAATAAGGTCATACCCACTGGGGACGACGGTTTCAGGGATTGCAGTAGCATACTGCTTTACCACCGACTTATAGTCATTGAATGAAGTTGCAAAACTCATCAGAGCATTAATCTCATCATTAGTGAGTTCTTCTTTTGTAGCTGTATGAGTCCTTATTATTTTACAGTCTTGAATAAACCCACCTCGACCATCAGGTTCCCTACTTTTAGGGTCGCATACGTTTTTATGCGTTTTGGTTACTTTATACTTTCTGAACTCATAGTTCTCAAAGTTTATTACATTGACATAAATCGTTTGTCCTTGAACAGCTTCGTCTTTAGCTGCTTGATTGAACTGTTCCTCGCTAACACAGGAATTACATTCTACATGGTAGCCATCAATAGCAAACGCCGATGCTGGCAAGGAAACAACTGCTAAAAACCCTAACGCCTTGAATAATCTCATTGTTACCATTCCTTAGCAAATAAAACTTAATTGAGACATTGAGGTTGCATATGTAAGTTGTTTTGCCAGTGATGTCAATGTGGGAAGTGCTTATGTTTTATATATCTTGAATGTTTCTCCTAATCGCCAAATCAATTAACAATTAATTAAAATAAATAAAGTATTCATGATACATCGTTGATACATTTTAACTTTGTTTTATAGTTATTCATGCGGAATACTGGTTGAATCTTTAGTGAAGAAAGACGAAGAAAGACAGCGAAAGACAGGACAGCCAAATCTTTTTGATGTTTCACACAGCCTCAACTAGGCTTTGAAATACCCATCAAAGCTCAGTCGAGGTTGGTTAAGTGAAGAAAGACAGACAAGAATACAGGACAGCCATAGAGGGTGTTCAAAATTCTGTGTCACGTTAAAAATCACAGATCGATGTG
>NZ_JWGX01000075.1:0-298 GCF_000813075.1 Shewanella sp. ECSMB14102 | reverse complement strand
AAAATCCCCAACACAGAGTGCTGGGGATTTTCATTTTATTGGGCGTCTGGCGATGACCTACTCTCACATGGGGAGACCCCACACTACCATCGGCGCGATTGCGTTTCACTTCTGAGTTCGGGATGGGATCAGGTGGGACCACAATGCTATTGTCACCAGACATATTCTTACTGGTTAATTGTCCGTCTGACGGTATTGCTCCAGCTTTATCAGCCAAACAATCACCTGCGTCATTAACCTTTGTTCTTCAATTCAGAAAGCTGTGCTCTTTTCAGAGCTTGAGTTCAAACTTCAATCA
>NZ_JWGX01000074.1:0-13489 GCF_000813075.1 Shewanella sp. ECSMB14102 | reverse complement strand
AGCTGGCCATCGCCAGACGCCACTTTGGTTTTCACTTTTTACTCTTTATCAAAGAAATGAGTGAAGACAAAACAGTAACAAAAGGGCACTAGCATTTAGCTAGGGCTTTTTTGTTTGTCTCGCTTCCAGCGACATGCAGCCCAAAGCGGCTGGCGCAGTGTGTGCCCCTCAGCTCGCAGCCAAGCTGCTTCGCGCTACAGCCATCTATCAAGCTGTGCTTGATGAGCAGATATCTTTCACCCCCACGTGAGATGCTGCTGTGGATATGTTGAGAATGGCTCGACTGGTTTATCTGGTCAGATTTATCGGGGGGATTACCTATCCAGTCTCTGGAGCACAGAGACTTCATCCGACCGCTATCCTCAATAAAGGTATTCGAGACTCAAGCAGAGAAGCCACCTGAATCAGGTGGCTTTCTGTATTTGGAACGAGTTTATACCCACCTTGGGTTTAGTGCAGCTTGATTCAGTCAGATGGTTACTTATGGGGATCCATTTGGCTCTGTTTAGAAGCTGCCGCGAATACCCACGGCTATCTGGGTACCGAAGCGTTCCAGATAATTCACCTGATCTTCGCGCTTGATGTAACCGGAGTAGCGGTTGTTGGTCAGGTTGGAGGCTTCACTGAACAGGGTCAAGTTGTCTGTGATGTCGTAGCTGATGCTGGCATCCAACTGGCCGTAGTCGTCTATCCAGGCCGGGCCGCCCCAGGCATCCGGATCCACCAGGAACTTGCTGCGCCAGTTATAGGCAAGGCGCGCCTGCAAACCATACTGCTCATAGTAGAGCACGGCATTGTAGGAGTTCTCGGACATCCCCTTGAAGGGCAGATCCTTGGCTTTCAGCTCAGGATCGTCATAACTGCTGTCCACATAGGTGTAGTTAAGCTGCCAGCCAAAGCCGTTGAATGGCTCAGGCAACCACTGTTCGAGGGATTGTTGCCAGGCAATTTCAAAGCCCTGCACTTTGGCACCGTACTGACCGGAAACCGGCTGGCTTACCAGGTAACGGTTGCCATCGACCTCCATGGGGGTCTTTTCATCAGAGATAAAGGAGTCGATATCCTTGATGAATAGGGCGCCGCTCAGTGAACTGCTGTCGCCGTAATACCATTCCAGCGCTAGATCCGCCTGTTTGGCCTGCTCGGGTTCAACCCCGGGATTACCGCGCACCAGAGTTGGTAAGCCCTGCTCCTGACTGGTGAAGTTGGGCGCGGCCCAGACTCTGAGCGAGTAGAGTGATGGGCGGCTCAATACTTCGGCGGCCGAGATACGCAGCAGCAGATCGTCCTGCAGGTTCAGCTTGAAGTTGAGGCTTGGCAATATATTGGTATAGCTGTCGCTGTAGTTTACCGGGCTGACGGTGCGCCAGTCATCGTTGAGCGGCTGACCGGCATCATCCAGCACTACTTTGCTCAAGTCATAGCCAAAACCTTCGGAATCGACTTGGGTGCGACTGGCCCTGACCCCCAGATTGAGCATATAGGGCAGATCGAACAGCAGCTCTTCAATAGTTATCTGCACATAGGCCGAGGTCACAGCCTCGCTTACCTCATAAGTACCGGCCTGATTGGCACTGGCTACTATGGCCTCATTGGCGGCATCGCTGTTGATGGAGCGGTAGTATTCCAGCAACTTGTCATAGTCAAAGCTGGGCCAGGGATCCGGTGAGATGCTGTTTTCGCCGTCGAGGAAGTTATCGAAGTTGGCGGGCACAAACACATTGCCCGGAATTTGGAACAGCTCAAACTCGCCTTGAGTGAAGACTCCCGAGCCGTCAAAAGCATAACCGTCGCGGGTTAGATAGTAGCCGCCGCGACTGAATTGGCTGGGGTTTTTCGATCTGAACTCATTCTGGCTCTTGACCTGCTTGACATAGTTTATCCCGGCATCCAGCTTGCTGATAAAGCCGCTTTCCGGCAAATACTGGGTCATCAGCTTAAGATCCGTTACCTTGTCATCCACGCCAGTGCCACTGTTTAGGCTGTAGTGGGCACCATAGTTCTGCTCGCTGGTGAGTCCCGGGCCTATCACCACATCCGGCAGCATCTGACCATTGGTGTAGTCGATATCTATGCTGTCGACAAAGCCGCGGGCGACGATGAAGCGATTGTCGCCCTTGTTCTTGTTTTTGGCGGCCGAGTAGGCAAGATCGGCGGTGACCGACCAATTGGGGGTGATAAACAGCGCCGTATTCAGTGCCAGTTGGTAGGTGTCTGTCTTGCGCGGTGTGCTCAGGTTAAGCAGCTCCACCATAGTGTTGTCGCCCTGCTGGCGCATGGAAACCACTCGCCCCAGCTCATCGAACTGCGCATCGCTGAACAGCGGGGTACCCGGTGTCCACTCCTCGTCATAGTTGACAAACCCTATCTGGTATTTGTGTCCATCGGTATTGTAGCGAGAGTAGAGGGCGTCGAAATTGACATCCAGATTATCCAGTGGCCGCCATTGCAGTGCCAGGGTGCCACCGATGCGTTCGCGTACGTCCTGGGCGTTGGCATAGTACATGTAACTGGGTATTTTGGAGGCGTAGATTTCGCCTTCATCAATCACACCATTGCCGTTGGTGTCTACCGGCACCCCGGCGCTGTCGACACCCCAGCCTTCCTCTTCATCGAAAAAACCATCGGCGGAATAGGTGTCGGCTCTGAGGGTTTTCTTGGAGTAAACGGCGGAAAACAGAGCGCCGAAACTGTCGTCATCGGACTTGTCGCCTATGATGAGAGATGCGTGCGGGTGCAGGTCTTCGGTGCGCGACTCATAGATACCCTTGGCCGAGGCTTGCAGGGTAAAACCGTCCAAATCCAAAGGCTTGCGGGTCTGAATATCCACAATTGCCCCTATGCCTCCTTCGGTGAGCCGCGCCTCGGGAGACTTGTAAACCGCCAGCACATTGACCAGCTCCGAGGCTATGGTGTCAAAGTTGAAGTCCCGCCCGGCGTTGTCCGACGCCAGTTTGCGGCCATTGAGGGTAGTGATGTTGTAGCCGTCCCCCAGGCCGCGGATCAGTATGTTCTGCCCCTCGCCGCCGTTGCGGGTAATGGTCACCCCGGGTATACGTTGCAGTGCTTCGGCCAGGTTTTCATCCGGAAACTTGCCTATATCATCGGCCACCACAAGATCCACCACTGCGGTGGCATTCTGTTTCAGAAACAGCGACTCCTTAATGGCTGAGCGGATACCCGTTACCTGGATCCTTTCCAGCTCGGCATCCTGCTGTTGAGCTGAGTTTTGTTGTGTTTGAGCCTTGTTTTCCTTGTCGGACTCGTCATTGGCCGTAACCGGCTGTGTTGCCAGCGCACTGGCAACTGCCAGGGCAATTAGGGCAGGTTGGGTGGCTAAGAGCTTCATGGGTTCCCCGCTGTTTGTTTTTATCAGGCTTAATGCCTTTCGCTTTTGTTATTTTTCGAAAGCATTAAAAACAGCAAAATGCTTTCGATTGCTTATTTATAGCGTTAAAAACTCTATGTGATCAATAAAAAAATGTAAAATGTCTTTTAATTATTTTCGGTTTGGTGCATAGTTTAGCTAGTTGAAAGTGAAAATTTGTTGTTGGTTTTGGCTTAAGTCGTTGTGGTATAAGAATTGTTGTTATGATTTGACGACGTTGCTAGTAGATTGAAAGCTTTCGAAAGCCAGTGCAGGTTCACCTGCTCCAGAGCGCAACAAACAAAACAGGAAGAGTGCAGTGAATAATCTCAACACTATTGAGAGGCAGCAGGAGATAGTCCGGCTGACCCAGCAACAGGGAAAGGTGTCGGTCACCGAGCTGGCAAATCGCTTCGGGGTCTCGGAAGTCACCATACGCTCGGATCTGGCGGTATTGGATCAAAAGCAATTGTTGGTGCGCTCCCGCGGCGGCGCTATGGTCAACTCCGACCTTATTCGTGAACTGTCACTGAAAGAGAAGGGCCACTGCTATTCGGCACTGAAGCAGGAGCTGGGTAAGGTGGCGGCCTCTTTGGTTAATGATGGCGACCGCCTGTTGTTGGACTCGGGCACCACTACCCAGCAAGTTGCGGCTAACCTCCTTGAACATCAAGATCTTATTGTGATGACCAACGGCCTTAACATAGCCACTGAGCTGGCGCGTTCCGACGACGTTGAGGTGATGCTCACCGGCGGTTTGCTGCGCAAGAAGTCGATGTCTTTCTATGGTTCCATCGCCGAGAAGAGTCTCAGGGATTACAACTTCAACAAGCTGATCCTCGGGGTGGATGGTTTTGATCTCAAGGCAGGTCTCACCACCCATTTTGAGAAGGAAGCCAGTCTCAACCGCATGATGTGTGAGATTGCTAGCGAGATCATAGTGGTTACCGATTCATCCAAATTCGACCAACAGGCGTTTCATGTTATTTGTGCCAGTCGGCAGATCCAGCAACTGGTGACCGACAGCGGCATTCCCGAGCGCTATGTGGAAGAACTCACCAAGCAAGGGGTGCAGCTGCACCTGATAGATAAAAACAAATAACAAGGGGAGAAGTTATGTCTGGTTTTGATCGTCGTTCTTTTTTGAAAGCTTCGGTGGCCACAGCTGCTGCCTCGGCGCTGGCTGGCTGCGCCGCCAATGCCGGTTCATCTGCACTGGCACCCAAGGCCAGTGGCCGCTCTGTCATGGGGCTGGTGGTTCCGAAAATGGCCGAAGTGCGGGTGGGGCTAATCGGCGTCGGTGAGCGAGGTGTGGGGTTCATTCACCATTTCAACAACATAGAGGGCGCCAGGGTAACAGCTATCTGCGATACCGATCCCCTGGTCATAGAACGCGCCAAGAAGGTAATGAGTGACGCAGGCTTGGCCCAGCCCGGTTATTATTCCCAGGGCAAACACGCCTATCGTGAATTGTTGGCACGCCAGGATGTGGACATAGTGGTCATTGCCACACCTTGGGAATGGCACCACCCCATGGCCAAAGAGGCTATGTTGGCCGGCAAACACGCCTTTGTTGAAGTGCCTATGGGGATTACCATGGAGCAGCTCTGGGATCTGGTGGACACAGCCGAGCAAACCCAGCGCAACTGCATGATGATGGAAAACGTCTGCTATGGTCGCGACGAGCTGATGGTGCTCAACATGGTACGCCAGGGGCTGTTCGGCGAACTGCTGCACGGTGAGGCCGCTTATATTCACGAGCTGCGCTGGCAGATGAAGGAGATAGAGCGCAAGACGGGCTCCTGGCGCACCAAGTATCACGCCTTGATTGACGGTAACCTGTATCCTACCCATGGTTTGGGGCCTGTGTCCCAGTACATGAATATCAACCGCGGGGACAGGTTCGACTATCTCACTTCCATGAGCTCTCCGTCGCTTGGGCGCGCAGCCTATGCCAAGCGTGAATTCCCCGCCGACCATGCCCGCAACAAGCTCAACTATATCTGCGGCGATATCAATACCAGTCTTATCAAGACGGTTAAAGGCCGAACCATCATGGTGCAACACGACACCACAACGCCGCGTCCTTACAGCCGCCATAACCTGATTCAGGGCACCAATGGGGTGTTTGCCGGTTTCCCCAATCGCATAGCGCTGGAGCAAGGCGGCAGTGGCAGCTTCCACCATTGGGACCAGGATATGACCCAGTGGTATGCCAAGTATGACCATCCGCTGTGGTTGCAGATGGGCGAGGCGGCCGAAAAGAACGGCGGTCATGGCGGCATGGACTTTTTAATGTGCTGGCGGATGATCTACTGCCTGCGTAACGGCGAGCCGCTGGATCAGGATGTGTATGACGGTGCGGCCTGGTCGGCGGTGCAGCCTCTGTCGGCGGCTTCAGTGGCCGATCGCGGTAACTCCAAGGACTTCCCCGACTTTACCCGTGGCGTGTGGCAAAGCGCCAAACCGCTTGGCATTGTAGGTTGAGGTAAGCATGTCTGCACTCAAATCCATTATTGAGGCCAACAAGGCCGGGCAGCAGGCGGGGATTTATTCCGTCTGTTCGGCCCAGCCGCTGGTACTGCGCGCCGCTCTGCGTCATGCGGCGCGACAACGGGCGCCCTTGCTGATTGAGGCTACGGCCAACCAGGTCAATCAGCACGGCGGCTATACAGGCATGACCCCCGCCGATTTTATCGCCTTTGTGAAGAGCCTGGCCCAAAGTGAAGGCGTTGCCGAAGCGCAGTTGCTGTTCGGCGGCGATCACCTGGGGCCGGTGGCCTGGAAGCACCTGACTGCCGAGCACGCGATGGCCGAGGCCGAAGCCATGGTGCGGGCCTATGTCGAGGCGGGATTTTGTAAAATTCATCTGGATGCCAGCATGGCTTGTCATCAGGAACAAACGCCCCTTGCCGATGAGGTGATTGCCGCGCGCGCCGCCAGACTTTGCCGCGCCGCAGAAGCGGCCAAGGCGCCGGGGCAGCAGCTCTGTTATGTGATAGGCACTGAAGTACCCGCTCCCGGTGGTGTCAGTTCGCTGGAGGAGGGGCTGCAGATCACCCCGGTCGCGGCGATGAAACACACCATTAGCGCCCACAAACAGGCCTTTGCCGCCGAAGGGCTTGGGGAGGAGGTTTGGCAGCGGGTGATTGCGCTGGTGGTGCAGCCGGGTGTGGAGTTCGGCAATGCCGGGGTACATCAGTATGATGATGCGCTCACCAAAGAGCAGAGCCGCTTTATTCGTGAGCAGCCCAACCTGGTGTTTGAAGCCCACTCTACAGATTATCAACTGCCGGAGCATTACGCCCAGTTGGTGGCCGGCCATTTTGCCATTCTCAAAGTGGGGCCGCAGTTGACTTTTGCCCTGCGCGAGGGGCTGTTTGCCCTGGATCATATAGAGGCCTTGCTGGTGCCGGCGGCGAAACGCTCAGGGCTTAGAGCCCTGTGTGAGCAGAAGATGTTGTCTGAGCCCAAATACTGGCAGTCGTTCTATACAGATCCTGCGCTGCGGGATTGGCAACTGGGATTCAGTTACAGTGACAGGATCCGCTACTACTGGCCCGAATTGTCGCTGACCATAGACAAGCTGCTGGCCAATCTGGCAAACCCCATTCCCGAGCCTCTTATCAGCCAATATCTGCCGCTGGCCTATCCGGCCGTGGTCAGAGGCGAGCTGCCCGCCACTGCGATTGAGCTGGTACTCCATCATATCGGCCTGGTGCTTAACCGTTATGCCAGCGCCTGTCAGCCTGCTGCCATCGAAGGATAAATCAATGCAAGTCAGTGACCTATCAAAGACCCACTTGTATCCAAAATCTGCCGCCAACCCGCTTTGGCAAGCGCCGGAGAGTGGTAAATGGACGGCGACCGAGATAGCCCAGCAGCCGACACTCTGGCGCGAATTACAGGCCGATTTCAAACACCGGCAAGCGCAGCTCAGCGCTTTTCTCAACCCCTTGCTGGCCAAGGACAATCTGCGGATTATTCTCACCGGCGCCGGTACTTCGGCTTATATCGGCGAGGCGTTGGCAGCCTTTTTACAGCGGCAGCTCAGATTGCCGGGCCAGAGGGTGGAAGCCTTGTCCAGCACGGATATTGTTTCTCACCCCAGGCTGCATCTCAACCCGTTGCAGCCGACTCTGATAGTCTCCTATGGCCGTTCTGGAAACAGTCCTGAATCCCTGGCTGTGCTGGCGTTGGCCGATGAGTTGCTGACAGATGTCAGTCATCTGCTGCTGACCTGTAACCCTGAGGGCGCTTTGGCCAGCTATGCGGCCGAGCACAGTCACAAGGCTTGTTTGTGGTTGATGCCCCAAGATAGCCACGATCGCAGCTTTGCCATGACCAGCAGCTTCAGCTGTATGTATCTGGCGACCCTGCTACTGTTTGCCGAGGAAGACAAATCGTTATTCAGGGTGCTGACACTGACGGAGCAACTGCTCGAAACCCGGCTCGACGGGGTGCAGCAAACCGCGGCTCATTGCTGCAAGCGGATAGTGTTCCTCGGCGCCGGGCCCCTCAAGGCGGCGGCTCAGGAGGCGGCACTCAAGTACCTTGAACTGACTGCCGGTATAGTGATCAGCAGTTTTGAGAGTCCGCTGGGGTTTCGTCACGGCCCCAAGTCACTGGTGAATGAAGATACCCAGATAGTGCTGCTCGGCAGCTCTGAGCCCTATGCCAGAGCCTACGATCTGGATCTTCTGGCAGAGCTGCGCGCCGATAAGCGGGCGCTGGATATCTGTTATCTGAGTGAAGAGGCACTGGCCCAAGATGGTCAGGCCAGTCTGGAAGAGGCTTGGTTGACACTGCCCTTTATTGTTTACTGTCAACTACTTGCATTTTACAAGGCGTTAGAGCTTGGGGTGTCAGCGGATAATCCCTGTCCCAGCGGCCAGGTCAATAGAGTGGTGCAGGGAGTGAAGCTGCATTCGCTTGCGGTTTATACTCGGCCCGGCAGCCGGGATAACACAGAGGATTGAGCCATGTACTACGGTGTGGATATCGGTGGTACCAAGATAGAACTGGCGGTGTTCAGTCCACAAATGCGTCTGTTGGATAAATGGCGCATTGCGACTCAGGGTGACGATTATCAGAGCTTTCTGGCCTCGCTCGCCTTGCAGATAAGCGAGGCCGACAGGCGCTGGCCGGCCGAGTCCGGCATCCTGGGCACTGTGGGGATAGCCCTGCCCGGGGTGATCCGCGCCGATGGCACTGTGGTCTCCAGCAATGTGCCTTGCCTCAATCAGCGTAAAGTGGCCGAAGATCTGGGCGCCTTGTTGTCGCGTCCTGTGGCCCTTGGCAATGATTGCCGTTGTTTCGCTCTGTCCGAAGCCTTACTGGGAGCCGGGAAAGATCATGCCAGAGTGCTTGGACTCATACTCGGTACCGGGCTTGGCGGCGGGATCTGTATCGAAGGGCGGCTTATCACCGGCGCTCACTGTCTGGCCGGTGAGTTCGGCCATCAGGGCATGGCGGCAAGCGTGCTGTTGCGCCATGGCTTGCCGCTTTATGATTGCGGCTGTGGCCTCAAAGGCTGCGCCGAAACCTATGTCTCGGGCACAGGCCTTGGCCGTATCTACCGGGAGTTTGGCGGCGAGGGGGATACATACGCTTGGCTGGCGGCGCTGCGCGCCGGTGATGCCATAGCCAAACGCAGTTTCGATGCTTATCTGGATGCCCTGGGCAGTGTGTTGGCCGGACAGATCCTCAGTCTGGATCCGGACATCTTTGTCTTCGGTGGCGGCTTGAGCGAAGTGCCGGAAATTTTGGCGGCACTGCCGCAGGCTACCGCCAGGCATATGTTCAAGGGGGTGCAGTTGCCCGAGTTTTGCGCCGCTCAATTCGGCGCCGCCAGTGGCGTTCGCGGCGCAGCCATGCTGGGAAAGGCGCTGGCGACTAGAGTGGAACAGAGCAATAGCGTGAGCGCCAACGAGCAGGTAGCGGATATGGATACCCTGTTGACCGGAGGCTGGCATGAACAGCAACACTGACAAGGCCCCGTTCTGGATTGGTGCCGATGGTGCCCTGCTCGGGCCGCAAATGAGCCGCAGTAATGAGGTTTGGCTGCGGATAGTTGATTGCCGTATTCATACCATTGCCAAGGCGCCCAAGGAAGGTGAGGCGGCAACTCACTATGCAGGCCTTCTGGTTCCCGGTTTTGTCGACACTCAGGTCAACGGTGGTGGTGGCCGCATGTTCAACCGGAAGCCCTGCGTTGAGACCCTTAAGCTGATGTTGGACGCCCATGGCCGTTTCGGCACTTCTAGCATGTTGCCGACGCTTATCAGCGACGATATCAGGGTAATGCAAGCGGCACTTGCGGCGGCCATCAGCGCCAGGGAAGCCGGTCTTGACGGCATAGCCGGGATCCATTTTGAGGGGCCGCATCTGTCACTGGAGCGCAAGGGTTGCCACAGTGAAGCCCGCTTAAGGGAGCTTGGCGATATTGAGTTGGCGCTCTACGCCGAGGCTGTGTCCCAACTGGGTGTTTGTGTGGTGACTCTGGCTCCCGAGAGGGTAGGGCCTGAAGATGTTCGCCGCCTGGTGGCGCTCGGTGTCAGAGTGTCTTTGGGGCATTCCAATGCCAACGCCGAGACCGTGATGGCGGCGCTGGATGCCGGAGCCAGCGGCTTTACCCATCTTTATAACGGCATGTCACAGCTGGAGTCGCGTGCCCCCGGCATGGTGGGAACGGCGCTCAGTGACCCAAGGGCATTTTGCGGCATTATTCTCGACGGTCATCATCTGCACCCGGTCAGCGCCACTCTCGCCTGGCGTGCCAAGGGGAGTCGACGTTTGATGCTGGTGACTGATGCCATGTCGCCTGTGGGCTCTGAAGAGCAGGAGTTTGCATTTTTCGGCGGTAAAGTTGTGCGCCGCGGTACTGAGCTCAGGGATCTCAACGGCTCTTTGGCCGGTTCAGTATTGGAGATGACAACGGCAGTTCGCTATGCCGTCAAGGTGCTGGGGATCCCGCTGGAGCAGGCCGTTGCCATGGCCAGCAGTACTCCAGCCGCTTTTGCCGGGCTGAATGACAGAGGCATGTTGGCCGAAGGCATGCGGGCTGACTTGCTGCTGCTTGACGATGCCCTGTATCAGTCAAAGCGCTGGCAAGGCGGCAGGCTCGCAGCGGGCGCCGAAGTTCGCAGCAAAAGCGTTTGAAAATAAGCAGCTTCAAGGGACATCTGTCCTTGGCAGCAGCTGGATAATCATTGACAGAGAATAACAATAACAAGAGGAGATGCCGACAATGGACAATAACACCCTGAATAAAGGAGGTGGCACTTTACTGCCCATGGTGCTGATTGGAATACTCTTTTTTGTATTCGGCTTCGTAACCTGGCTCAATGGTGCACTGATCCCTTTTCTGAAAATCGCCTGTGAACTCAATGAGCTGCAAGCTTATCTGGTGGCCTTTGTATTCTACATCGCTTACTTCGTGATGGCCTTGCCCATGTCCGGGCTGTTGACCCGTTTCGGTTACCGTGCCGGGCTACAGATTGGCCTTGGGGTAATGGCGAGTGGCGCACTGCTGTTTATCCCGGCGGCGCTGAGCCACACCTTTGGCCTGTTTTTACTGGCGTTGTTTGTCCTGGGAACCGGCCTTACCATACTGCAAACCGCGGCCAATCCATACATTGTTTGCATTGGTCCGCGAGAAAGCGCCGCCATGCGGATCAGCTGTATGGGCGTGGTCAACAAGGGCGCCGGTTTTATTGTCCCTCTAGTGTTCAGTGCCTGGGTGCTGACAGGTATGGATGCTTTTACGCCGGAAGCGCTGGCACAGCTCAGTGAGCTTGAGCGCACTGCAGCATTGGAGCAACTGTCTGCCCGCTTGGTGCAGCCTTACCTGGCGATGGCGGTTGTCTTGGCTCTGTTGCTGCTGTATGTGCGATTTTCGCCCCTGCCCGAATTGCAACTTGAACAGGGCAGCCAGGTCAAAAGCTGTGACAGCTTGGTACCGAGAACAGATTGGCGCGCTATTCTGGCCTATCCCCAGGCTATTCTCGGGGCACTGACTCTCTTTATGTATATAGGTGCCGAAGTGATTGCCGGTGACAGCATTGGCCTCTATGGCCAGCATCTTAAAGTGGCCGAATTTGGCATTCTGACCTCCTACACCATGGGATTTATGGTGCTTGGCTATTTGCTCGGCATACTCTTGATCCCAAGAGTGATGAGTCAGCGCAGCGCCTTGGTGGGCTCGGCGCTGGCTGGGTTGGTGTTTACTTTAGGGATCATGCTTGGGGATGAAACCAGCATGCGGTTGTCGAGTCTCTTGCTCGAACCTTTGGGGATAATGCCGCTGCCGGATCCCTTGCTTTACCTTGCGCTACTCGGCTTTGCCAACGCCTTGGTCTGGCCCGCTGTCTGGCCGCTGGCGCTGGAAGGGCTCGGCCGCCTGACTGCTGTGGCCTCGGCACTGCTCATCATGGGCATAGCCGGTGGCGCCTTGCTGCCATTGCTCTATGGCGCCTTGGTGCACCAGGGTGTGCCCCATCAAAGCGCCTACGGGATCCTCCTTCCCTGCTATGGGATGATCCTTTATTACGCCGTTGCCGGCCACAAGCTGCGGGCCTGGTCGGGGGCGGCCGCCACTAAAGCCGTGATTGACTGAGACCTCAGTAGATCCAGAAAAATACCGCCATGCTGACGATAGTGGTCAGCAGGGTGTTGCGGGTCAGCAGTGCCAGTAAGGCAGCCAGCAGGGCACAGCTGAGGTAGGGATTGCTCAGGCTCAGTTGCAACTCGCCGTCTCGCAGAAACACTATGGGGGCGAAGATGGCGCTTAATACCGCCGGCGCCGAAAAGCCAAGGAAAGCCTGGGTTTTCTTGCCAAGCCGTATCGGCAGCCCGGGCTCAAGCAGTAAATAACGGCTGAGTATCACCAACAGCGCCATGGTCAGTATGGTTAACCAAATCATGCCTGCTCCTTGCCTTTATCTTGCGTTGTCTCAAGCGGTTTAACTGGACTGCCGCCCAAGAGGCTTTGATAGAGATACCCCACAGCCATGGCGGTTACGGCGGCGATCAGCAGGCCACCCGGGATAGCCAGCGCTTCACACAGGACGCTCAGCAACATGGCCGTGAGCACACATAAGGCGGTGGCAACATTGACTATCCTCGGCACCACCAAAGCGATAAAGGTGGCTGCGATGGCAAAATCCAGTCCCAGAGAGCCGAGATTATCCATAGAGCTGCCGGCGAGAATTCCGGCCAGGGTTGCCAGATTCCAGCCAAGATAAAAACTCAAACCAGCTCCCAGGGCGTACCAGGGCCTAAGGGTACTTTCCTTGCTTTGATTGGCTACCGCAAAGAGTTCATCCGTGAGCAGAAAACCCAGTGTCAGGCGCCAGCGCAGTGGCAAGGGGCTGATGGCTGGACGCATCGCCATGGCATACAGCAGATGACGCGAGGTGATCAATGCCGTGGTAACCAAAATGGCCAGTAGGCTTGAACCTGCCTTTATCATTCCGAGGGCGACCAATTGCGCCGAGCCTGCGAAAACAAACAGGCTCATGGCTTGGCTCTCTAAGGCGCTGAGGCCGGTTTCCAGTGCCAGCGAACCGGCCAATATTCCCCAAGGGATAACAGCTAAAGTCAGCGGCATTACCGCCAGGGTACCCCGTAAAAATTCGCGGCTCCGGTTAAGTTCCTGAATGCGTGATGATTGCTGATTGTGAATGGTCAATCTTGACTCCATCTTGATGATTTTTCTGTTTTAACAAATTGGCCCGGAGTGGTGCCGAATGCCCGTTTGAATTGACGGTTCAAATGGCTTTGGTCGCAAAATCCTCAGTCCTGTGCCACCTGGATGGGGAAGCGCCCAGCCGCAACAACGTTCGCGCCAGAATTAATCTTGCCTGGGTTTGAGCCAAATTGTGCCCTGAACTGCCTGAGTAACACAAAAGGCGCAGTTGTACCAGACTGGCCAGTTCCTGGAGTGAGGTGTTACTGCTGCAACTGTGTTCCAGAAACTGTCTGGCCCTATTCAGCTGGGGGGCTGCCTGGACAGCTGCAGCGGGCTTCAGCCGACCGTGACGCAGCATCAACAGGCTGAGGTTAAGGCATTCAACAAAGTCATAAGACTGGGTATGCCTGTTCGCCAGAAAATCTCGTAAA
>NZ_JWGX01000073.1:0-14485 GCF_000813075.1 Shewanella sp. ECSMB14102 | reverse complement strand
CAAAGGTGATGGTCAGTCCAGATATTCTAGACTTCGCGGACTGACAACGACGTTTTAATGCCTTCGCCTGAGCGACTTTCGGCAAGTAATGGTTATCCCGACCGGCTGATTGTGCTGTGACTTACTTTCAGACGTTTTCCTATCTCCCGAAAACTGAAACCCTCGCGTAAATAGGCCTCAATCTGGTATCGTTGTCCCTCGATCAACTGCTTGTAATTCATGGTAACTACTCATGTTTGTTTGGCGACTACAGAGTATCACCAACAGGCAGTTGATCTCTCCTCACCGTTTAACCATGAGTGGTGCACTTATTATCTGAATTCGGGTCCCTATAAACTGCAAGCTTTCACTTCTTTGTAGTGCCTTGCTGTTTTGCACAGAAGCCTGTTACCGACTTATCCCGGCAACAATTCACTACGCGACTCCTCGGCAAACATATCCAGCATCCATTCGCGGAACGCGACGATTTTACCTAACTCGGCATGCTTTTGCTGGCACACCAGATAATAGGCATCTTTGCTAACCAGAACCTCCTGGAACGGACAGACCAAACGCCCGGCCTTGATGTCGGGGCGGGCGAGCACGCTGTAGCCCAGAGCAACCCCCTGGCCATGGGCCGCCGCCTGCAGTACCAGAGATGAATGGCTGAAAATCGGCCCCTGATTCACATTGACATCTGTTACGCCACATTGACGGAACCAGGCCTGCCAGTCATGGCGGCTCATATCATGCAGCAGAGTGTGATACTTGAGATCGGCAGGCTTTTCCAATGGTTTGGGACCGTTGAGCAGCATTGGCGAACACACGGGGATCAGCACTTCGTTGCGCAGTTTGTCGGCCCTGAGCCCAGGCCAGTTGCCCTGACCATAGTAAATAGCTACATCCACATCGTCTGACAGGGCACTGAACTCGGCATCCACCGCCTTGATCCGCACATCGATATCGGGATTCTTCTCGCTGAATTTCGCCAGACGCGGCACCAGCCACTGAATGGCAAAGCTGGGCGACATGCTGACTGTCAAGGACCCCACAGCGCTACGGGCCAACAGCCTGTCGGTGGCATCCGACAGTTGAGTAAAAATATCCTTGATATCGAGGAAGTAGCTTTGCCCCTCTTCGGTCAGCAGCAGCGAGCGGTTCTTTCGGCGAAATAATTTTAATCCCAGAAAGTCTTCCAGCGCCTTGATCTGATGACTCACTGCGGCCTGGGTAACGAACAGTTCTTCGGCGGCGCGGGTAAAGCTCAAATGCCTTGCTGCCGCCTCGAACGCCTTAACCGCATTCAGCGGAGGAAGTCGTTTTGACATAGTGATCCACTTCTCGTTTTTTAATTAGTTTTTCTAATCCAGATTGTTACATTTTATCGTTTGTTAAAGCCAGCGCTTTTGATTAAATTTCACCCCGAAAAGTTGAATATTCAGACAATCTCTGAGCAGTCGAAGGGAAGGTCTGACACTGGCACTCAGTGCCCGTTCTCACCCGGAGGCATCCCATGTTGAACTTTAAATCCGCTTTTGTGCTCTTGCTGCTTGGCATGAGCACCAGCGCAGTGGCCGCGGAAAACCTTTCTGCGCCAACGCAAGCTCGTCCACTGCCCAGAGTCGCTGTCGAAGCCCCTGCGGTGCAGATAGACTTCAAACTGCTTGAGCAGGAGCTGAGCCGTAACATTGCCGCCAGCGGCGAAGAGCTCAGAACCCATGCGCTGGACGAGCCGACACTGCTGTTGGCCGAAGACGCGGCAGCCAGTCCATCAAAGGTTCAGCTTAACTGAGCCCCAAAGGACTTCGCTGAACGTCAGCAGCAAAAAGCCGCCTCAATAGAGGCGGCTTTTTGTTTATCAAGGGCGGTAAACCTTGACGTTACCATGCCCTTGCTCCTGAAGGTAGAGCGCCTGCAGTTTGCTCATCACGCCGCGGTCGCAATAGAGCAGATAGGTCTTGCTGCTATCGAGCTCGGCAAAGGCGCTGGCCAGTTTAAAGAAAGGAATATGAACTATCTCGGCACCTTCCAGTTGCAACGGCTTGCTCTCTTCCTCTTCCGGCGCCCTGATATCCAGCACCACTTCACCCTGGCCGACACTGGCGACGGTTTCGGTTTCCGTTACTTTGGTATCCATGTCGGTTGCTATCTCCCGAATATCCATAACCACGGCATCGGCGATAATCCTGTCCAGCAGATCTTCAGAAAACTTGGTTTCCTCGGCTTCGACCTTGGACAATACTGCCTTGACCGTTGGCTTCTGTGAAATCACGCCGCAGTATTCAGGCATGGACTTGGCAAAGTCTTCCGTACCTATCTTGCGGCTCTCGTTGATGATGTCCTGCTTGTCCATGGTGATCAAAGGTCTGAGGATCAGGGTATCGACACAGCGGTCAATCACATTGAGGTTGGTCAAGGTTTGGCTGGATACCTGTCCCAGGCTCTCACCTGTGACCAGCGCCTGAACTCCCATACGCTCCGCCACTCTGGCCGCGGCGCGCATCATCATCCGCTTGAGTATGACGCCCATCAGGCCATTGTCTATACGCTCGAGAATTTCGGCCACTACGGGCTCAAAGGGAACTGTCACAAACTTGACTTTATGCGACTCGCCATAAGTCTTCCACAAATGGTGCGCCACCTGCTTAACTCCGATTTCGTGCTGGGCACCGCCCAGGTTGAAGAAGCAATAGTGGGTACGGGAACCCTTCTTGATAAATTGGAAACTGGATACCCCTGAGTCAAAACCGCCTGAGATCAGGGACAGCACATCTTCCTGGGTCGCGATCGGGAATCCACCAAGCCCGGGGATCTTTTTCTCTACCAGGTAGAGTTTGTCGTTGTTGATCTCCAGATGAATGGTCATATCCGGGTCTTTGAGGCGCACACCGGCAGCTTCGGTAAACTGGTTCAGGCCACCACCTACATAACGCTCCACATCCTGCGAACTGAAGTCGTGCTTGCCACTGCGCTTGGCGCGGACACAGAAGGTCTTGCCCGCCAGCTCGTCAGCATACACCTTGAGAGCATGCTGGTAGATATCATCAACAGTTTCAAAGTTGTATTCATTGACTTGGCTGATGGTAGAAATCCCGGGAATACAAGCTAAACGCTCGGCAAACACTTGCTTTAGCTGGGGTTTGTCTTTGGGAACCTGCACCATAATCCGATCCCACTGACGGGTAACGGCAGCGTCTTCATCCACTTTTTTGAGTACATTGCGGATATTGGACTCGAGCATCTTGGTAAAACGCATTCTTACCGGTTTACTCTTCATCATGATTTCTGGATACAGCTTTACGATAAACTTCATGGGGATCCCGAGGAAAAAAAATTTCAAACAGCAATCGTGGGATTATAACAAAGACCCGCTAACTGGCACAGAGATTTGCCACTCCAAAGCCGTGTCCGGATTGCAGATGCCTAAAAAAAGCAGCCGTTTTCAGGCTGCTGTGATTCTGATGCTGCTGCGCCATCAAAGATTGGGATCGACTTCAATCTCATCAGACTCTTTGGCCTTGCCCTGCTCAATGGAGATTTCCACCCTGCGATTACGGGCGCGATTCTCCGGCGAATCATTCGGCACCAAAGACGCAGTGGAGGCCATGCCCACCACTTTCATTCTGCTGGCATCAAAGCCGGGCACCTTGACCAATTCGTGGGCCACGGCCACGGCCCGCTGGCTGGACAGGTCCCAGTTGGAACTATACAGCTCATTGCTTATCTGCATGTCATCGGTGTGGCCGGAGACAGTGATGATCCCGGGCACATCTTTGAGTAGCTCACCAACCGCCTGCACCACAGGCTTGAACCTGGGCTGCAGGAACCCCGAACCTGAGGCAAAGGCGCCCTTCTCCCGAATACGGATGATAATCTGCTGCCCCAGAGACTCGATTTCAATAGCGCCATCCACTATCTCTTTGTTGAGCGCCTCGGCCATCTTCTTGACCTGCTCGTTAATCTGATCCTGAGCTGCCTGCTGCTCCTGGGTCTTCTTGTCTTCGGCCTGCTCTTGCGCCGTGGCCGAAGCCTCGCCGCCACGCTGCTCGCCCCTTTGCTGCTGCACGCCACCGGCACTGTCGTCATCCCCTTCCTGATACTCGAGGATCTGCTGGGTCATCTCGTTGGTTTGCTGGTTAATTATTTCAATCGGGGTGGGATCCGGACGTCCGGGGCGAAACTCCAGCGCAATCACTGAGGTGCCTTTGGGAATATCTTTCACTTCCACCTTGTTCTGCACCCCGAAGGCGTATTTCATCGAGCCGGCTATCTGTTTGAACTTCATGACATCCATTTCAGAGAAAGCCAGCAGCAACACGAAGAAACACATCAGCAGCGACATCAGGTCGGCAAAGGTTGCCAGCCACATGGGTGCACCGGGTGGCGGACAATCACACTTGGGCTTGGCCATAGTGCTACTCTCCGTCCGTTGTATCTATTTTGCGCTGTTTCTCTGACAGGTAGTTTTTGAGGAAGCCCTCAATCACCCTGGGGTTCTGGCCATCCTGAATAGCCAGTACAGCGTCCATAATCAGATTGCGGTTAAGCATCTCTTCGTTCATCCGCAGCGCCAGTTTATCGGCAATCGGGATCGCCACCATATTGGCAATAATGGCGCCGTACAAGGTGGTCAACAAGGCCACCGCCATTGCCGGGCCGATGGATTTGGGGTCATCCATGTTGGACAACATGGCCACCAGACCAATCAGAGTACCTATCATACCCATAGCCGGTGCCACATCACCCAGAGCCTTGAAGATACTGATCCCCGCCTTATGGCGCTCTTCGGTCAGTTGAATATCTTTCTCCAGCGCTTCACGCACCACATCGCCGTCATGGCCGTCCACCAGCATATCAACCGCTTTTTGCATAAAACTGTTGGAAATTTGCGCCTCTTCCAGCGCCAGAAAGCCCCCTTTACGGGCAGCGTCTGCCATGGTAACCGACTGTTCAATCAACTCTTCAGGTTTATCCAGTTTGAACATAAACGCCTTGGCGGCAATCTTGACCGCCCCTAAAAACTGCTTGAGGTTGAACTTCATCATCACCACAAACAGCGAGCCGACAAGCACGATCAATACAGAGGGTACATCGATAAAGATGGCAATGCCGCCACTGCTGACCATTGCCATGATAATAAAAGCAAAAGCACCTACCAGTCCTATCAGGGTTGCTAAATCCACAGTGGCTCCTCACCTCTAAAGCAGACCCGACACAGTGTGGCCGGGATCTCTATCCCATACAAGCCGATCCGCCCCAAAGGGTGATATAGGATCTTGGCTATTCACAGGAGATGAATATGATAATTTTCAATAGTTTCTATTTTGAGTTATCGGACAGGGCTTAAGCAAGTTTAGGAAGATTTTAATTTTCTCTAAAAAAAATCAGCGACAAAGCGTGCTGTTGAGCAAATAACGGGCGCTTCAATTTGACCCTTATCGCGCCCTGATATACCTTGTGTCACGCTGAACATAACGCCAAGACACCTGCAGCCCTCCCTCTCTCCTTTTACCTTTGCACCGTGCCAATCAGGTCGCAGGAATGGGCCGGCAACCAAGGTGCATCAAGGAAACTGATTGTGGCCAAAAAACCCGAAAATCTGAGTTTTGAAGAATCTCTCAACGAGCTGGAACGCATAGTCGTCGAACTGGAACGCGGTGAAGTATCGCTGGACGACGCGCTAAAACAGTTCGAACGTGGCATAGGTTTGGTGCGCAGCAGCCAAGCCAAACTGGAACAGGCACAGCAGAAAGTAGCCATACTGCTGGCACAGGATCCCCAGGCGCCATTGAGCCCATTTACAGTCGAGGGTGAGTGAGTGTTAACCCAAGCTATTAACCAATACCAGCAGAGAGTCAATCAAAGAATTGCCACCATACTGGACACCCTGGATGATACCGAGCCCAGACTCAAGGCCGCCATGCGTCATGGAGCCCTGCTGGGTGGAAAGCGTATTCGGCCGTTTCTGGTCTACTCTGTAGGCGAGATGCTCGGCGTCCCCCTTGAGCGTCTCGATGATTGCGCCGCCGCCATAGAATGTATTCACGCCTATTCGCTGATCCATGACGATCTGCCGGCCATGGACGACGATGCCCTGCGCCGCGGTCAGCCAACCGTGCATATCGCCTTTAACGAAGCCACCGCTATTCTGGCCGGTGATGCCTTGCAGACCTTGGCCTTTGAACTTATCAGCAGCGACATTGAAGGCCTCAGCGACCGCCAACACCTGCGTCTGGTACAGGCGCTGGCAAAAGCATCCGGCTACCGCGGTATGTGCGGCGGCCAGGCGCAGGATCTCAATGCCACCGACAAAGAGATCTCGCTTGAGCAACTCACCGCCTTGCACAGATTGAAGACAGGGGCCCTTATCCGCTGCGCCGTCGAGTTTGCGGTCATTGCCGCCGATATTGACGCCAAAGAAGAACAAGCACTGCTGGAATACGCCGATGCCGTGGGCCTGGCGTTCCAGGTACAGGATGACATTCTCGATATTACCGGCAGCACAGAAGAGCTTGGCAAACCCCAGGGTTCGGATCTCGATGCCAACAAGAGTACCTACCCGAAACTGTTGGGGCTGGAAGGCGCCAAGACTACAGCTCAAAAACTGCTGGAAGATGCACTATCAGCGCTGGCAAAATTGCCATACAATAGCCAGTTAATTGCCGAATTCGCCCGCTATATCGTTGAGCGAAGAGTATAAAAAGAGACAAAGTATCTCGTTATGAGTCTGGATATCACTCAGTTTCCTGTGCTGGCACAGGCCAATACCCCGGAAGAGTTACGTCAACTTCCACAAAGCCTGCTCCCTCAGCTGGCCGACGAGCTCAGGGAGTTTTTATTAAAATCTGTGGGCATGTCGAGCGGTCACTTTGCCTCTGGCTTAGGTACGGTCGAACTGACCGTGGCGCTGCATTATGTCTACAACACCCCGTTTGACCGCCTGGTCTGGGATGTGGGCCATCAAGCCTATCCGCACAAGATCCTTACCGGTCGTCGCGATCGCATGCCTACCATACGCCAAAAAGGTGGTCTGCATCCTTTCCCCTGGCGGGAAGAGAGTGAGTACGACACCTTCAGTGTCGGCCACTCCGGCACCTCAATTTCCGCCGCACTGGCAATGGCGGTCGCCGCGGATAAAGAACAGGCCGGCCGCAAGGTAGTAGCCGTGATAGGCGATGGTGCCATGACAGGCGGCATGGTGTTTGAAGCCATGAACCACGCCGGCGATCTGCACAAAGACATGCTGATGGTGCTCAACGACAACGAGATGTCTATCTCGGAAAACGTCGGCGCCCTCAATAACCACCTGGCACAGCTGATGTCAGGCCGCTTCTACACCACGATACGAGAAGGCGGCAAGAAAGTACTCAAGGGCATGCCCGTCATCAAAGAGATGGCGCGCCGCACCGAGGAACACCTTAAAGGCATGGTGGTACCGGGAACCCTGTTTGAAGAGCTGGGATTTAACTACATAGGTCCTATCGATGGCCATGATGTGGATGCTCTGGTAGAAACCCTGCGTAACATGCGCAGCCTCAAGGGGCCGCAGGTGCTGCATATCATGACCAAGAAAGGCAAAGGTTATGAGCCTGCGGAGAAAGATCCCATCGGCTGGCATGCTGTGCCCAAGTTTGACCCTTCACAATTTTGCAAACCGGTCACCAAACCCGGGAAACCCAGTTTTTCCCAGGTGTTCGGCAAATGGTTGTGCGACATTGCCGCCAAGGATGACAAGGTACTGGGGATCACCCCGGCCATGCGCGAAGGCTCCGGCATGGTGGAGTTCTCCCAGAAATTCCCCGAGCAATACTTCGATGCCGCCATCGCCGAGCAACATGCAGTGACCTTAGGTGCCGGCTTTGCCTGTGAAGGCTATAAACCGGTAGTGGCCATTTACTCCACCTTCCTGCAGCGCGGCTATGATCAGTTGATCCACGATGTGGCATTGCAGCGCCTGCCAGTACTGTTTGCCATTGACCGCGGCGGCATTGTGGGCGCCGATGGCCCTACCCATCAGGGCGCCTTCGATCTCAGCTACCTGCGCTGCGTACCCAACATGGTGATAATGGCGCCATCCGATGAAAACGAATGTCGGCAGATGCTTTACACCGGCTACTGCTACGATAAGGGCCCAAGCGCAGTGCGCTACCCTCGCGGCAGTGCAACCGGCGCCGAGCAGGTTGAAGAGATGACGGCGATGGCGATAGGTAAAGGCCTTGTTAGACGTCAGGGCAAACAGATTGCCATTCTTAACTTCGGCACTACCCTGGCTGCCAGCCTGGAAGCCGCCGAAAGCCTCAATGCCACAGTCGCCGATATGCGCTTTGTCAAACCCTTGGATGAAGATTTGATCAAGGAACTGGCCGCCAATCACGACTTGCTGGTAACAGTGGAAGAAAACGCCATCATGGGCGGCGCAGGCAGTGGCGTGCTCGAGTATCTGGCCAGCCAGGGGATCAGCAAGCCTTTGCTGCAAATTGGTCTGCCGGATGAATTTATCAAACACGGCTCACCGGAAGAGATACTGACTGAACTCAAGCTGGATGCCAGTGGTATTCTCGAGCAGATCCAAAACCGGCTCGCATAAGGTAAGCATACGCTACCATTAAAAAAAACCGCCTCAGGGCGGTTTTTTGCTTCTCCGACCACAGGAAAGCCAACTAGAGTTAAACTGAGATAGCCAAGCCGTGTCTGCAAAATAATACCTTGGCATTCTCTTATGGTTTTGGGCTTTAGCAAAGGAGGCGCCGTGCCGGAAAGCAGGGCTTTGGTGTTGGGGGGCGGTGGTGCCAGGGCGGCCTATCAGGTTGGGGTGCTCAAGGCGCTGGTACAGTTTTATCCCCGCAATCACGCCATTCCATTCAAGATTGTTTGCGGCACATCGGCCGGAGCCATCAATGGCACCGCCATCGCTACCCACGCCTCCTGCTTTCACCTGGGACTGAGAAAGCTGGAATGGATCTGGCGTAATATCCACACAGAGAGAGTCTACCGCGCCTCCAATACCGGCGTGCTGGCACACCTGGCGAAGATGGCCCTTCGTGGCATGCAGGGAGATCTGGTCAATACCGACGCCGGCAGTTTGCTGGACAATGAACCCTTGCGGCAACTACTCAATGAGCTGATTAACTTCGAGCGAATCGATCGCAACATCCGCGGCGGCTCCCTGATGGCGCTGAGCATTGACACCTCTTGCTACAACAGCTCCCGCTCCGTGACCTTCTTTCAGGCCCACAAAGAGTTGGAAAACTGGCAAAGGGCCAGACGCAGCGGCGAGCGCACCCGGCTGCACACAGAGCACCTGATGGCCAGCTCCGCCATTCCTATGGTGTTTCCCTCAATTAAGCTGTCCCAGTCCTACTATGGCGATGGCTCAGTGCATCAATTGGCGCCGCTTTCCAGCCCGATACATCTGGGCGCCAAGCGGATCATGGTGATCAACCTGGACAGCCCACACAAGAACACGCCCCTTGAATTGGATTATCATCCCAAGACGGCCACCATTGCCGGTCATCTGCTGGATACCATATTTTCCGATACCCTGAACTCAGATCTGGAGCGGCTCAGGCGCATCAACAGCACTCTGGCGCTGGTGCCGGAACCGAGTCGCCAACAGTTGGATTTGAGGCCGATTGATACTTTGGTGATTAAACCCAGTGAAGATCTCAGTGAGCTGGCCAAGCGTTACTATCAGGAGATGCCCTTCGCCATTCGCCGGCTACTGGCTTTGATTGGCATAGATAGCCAGTCGGACACCAGTATTGTGTCTTATCTGCTGTTTGAAAACGCCTACACAGGCGCCCTGATAGATTTGGGCTATCAGGACGCCATGTGCCAGATTGATGAATTGAAAGCCTTTTTCGATATCAGTTGAACATGGATCAGGCGAAAAAGATAAGTAGAGCCAGCACCAGCAACACTGAGACCAAAGTTACGGCAAATGTTGGGGTGGTGCCTTGCTGTCGCTCATTGTCGGTCACGGTTATGTTCTCAGCGCCCTGCTGTAAACCACCGGCATCCGTCTCCAGGTTATCGCCCCTGGTTTGCACTATCTGGTGGCGCTGAAACCGAATAAAGGGCTGGCTTGGGTCACCGACATAGAGACGCACTTCCCCCGTTTGACTTCGGCTCACCAGCGGCGGCAGTATGGTCAGCGCATCCAACTGATAATCCAAAGTCAAATCTTTCAGTTGGACAAGCGTATACCCCAGCGCCTTGGCCTGATCCTGCAAGGCGGCCGACATCTCGTAGCTGGCCAGCTCGGCATCGAGAATAATCAGCTTACCGGGTTTGCCATCGGCCTGTTGCCACAGACAGTCGGCCAGCCAGATCCCCTTGAGTGAGCCGTAACGGGCAAACAGTGCTTCCACCAGCTCCCAGGCGTCGGCTTCTCCGGTGAGCCAAGGGCTAATTTCCACATTGTTGACCCGCAGCACACAATCTTCCCCATTGAGGCGCGCCGCCATATAGCTCAGGTAGGTTTGCTGCTCTTCCCGCGGCAGCACGAGTTTGCCCGCCAGCTCCAGCAACAACACCTCATTGACATGAGCGGTCAGAATAAGCCGTTGCCAATGCATGGGTTTGAGATAGTAATCAGCCGGTTGTTTAAGATTCTCTGCAAGCACCCGGCTCGCGTCCTGCTCAGCCATCATGGGAAGGTAAGCATAACAATGACTGGCCTGTTCATTGCCATCAATATTCGCCGGCAGGATCAGCGGCACATCACCATCACGGCAAAACAGCAGCTGCTGGGTAGAAGTCAAAATCTCAAACAGTTCCTCGAACGAGATATCGGGGCCATCATTACTGTCATGGGTCACGGTTGCCAACTCCTTGTAGGTCACTCGGGTTTGCGCTTATTCAGAAAAAGTCGCTGCAACATGCAGCCAAGCGGTCCTTCCCGGCATTCAGCTCCACAAAGGTCGCAGAGTACCCCATTTAAAGTACAAATAAAACCAACGCCAACGGCCGGGCAATCAGCCTTGAAGCAAAATAACTTCGGCTTTCTCCACCCTTCTGGGCTTACCGCGAATAAGCAAGGTATCACCGGCGCGGAACTGCCAATCTTCATCCGGCGGCTCGTACTCCCTGCCGCCGCGGCGCACGGCTCTCAGTTCCACCCTGAGCTGTTGCCAGGGGATCTCGGCACTGAATTTTCCCACGGCGCTGGCGCCTCTTGGCAGAGCCACTGCATGTAGTAATTCGAGAGAGAAGTCGGCTTCCTCACCGGAAAAGAAACCGTGCAGATACTGATAATGGTTGCGCCGCTCCGACTCCAGCCGTTTGAGGATCCGCGACAAGGGTACCCCTGACTGATACAATACCTGGGACACCAGCATCAAGCTGCCTTCCAGAGTTTCCGGAATAACCTGACTGGCACCGGCCTGCTCCAGTTGTTCAAGTTCGCTGTCATCCCGGGTGCGTACCATGATCTTCGCCTCGGGTGCCAGTTGCCGACACAATACCAAAGCCTCTTCCAACTGCGGTTGCTCGCAAAAGGTCAGCACTATGCTCTTGGCGTGGCGCACATTGGCTTGTTTGAGCAAACTGCGCTTACAAGCATCACCGAAATACACAGGCTCTCCGGCCCGGCGCGCCTCGGAAACCCGGGAGGGATCCCGGTCGAGGGCAATAAAAGGGATAGCTTCGGCCTTGAGAAACCGCCCTATGGTCTGCCCAACCCGGCCATAACCCAGCAGCAGAACCAGATCTTGTTGAGGATCCAAAGGCGGCAGGTTTTCTGCCGGTTCCGGCCTGGGTTTAAGGCCCTGCAGCAGCCGGGCTATGTCTATGCTATGACGCACCAATGCCGGCGCCAGCGCCATGGACAGCACAGCCACCATCACCAAAGTATTACTGACACTGGGGGCCAACAATTGATAACTCACTGCCAGTGCCAGCACCACGAATGAAAACTCCCCCACCTGTGCCAGACTGAGGCCGGTAGACATGGCTACCCGAAAAGGCTCTTTAACCAACCTCAGCAAAGTAAAGACAATAACTGTCTTACCGACTATCACCGCCAACAGCAACAGCAAGATTTGCCACCAATAGGCCAATACCAATCCGAAGTCGAGCAACATACCAATGGAGATAAAAAATAGCCCCATCAAGAGATCCCGAAACGGGCGAATATCTGCCTCCAACTGGCGCCGGTACTGGCTCTCGCCCAGAAGCATCCCCGCCATAAAGGCCCCCAATGCCATGGACAACCCCAACCATTGGGTAAAGGCACCGGTCAAGAGCGCGACCACCAGAGTCGACAACACAAACAACTCGTTGGAGCGGGAACGGGCGACTTCATCAAACAGTTTGGGCAGAGCCCACTTACCAAAGGCCATCAGCACAATAAAGGCCAGGATCCCTTTCCCCAGCGCGCTCCCAAGCTGCAAGGCCGTCAAAGGTTCGCTGCCATCGGCAAGCAAAGGCAGCAGAATAAGCAAGGGCACCACGGCTAAGTCCTGGAACAGCAACACACTGACCGACAGTTCGCCATGACGACGCTTGAGCCAGCCCTTGTCGTTAAGCAATTTCAACACTATGGCGGTGGAAGACAAAGCCGTCACTGAACCTATCACCAGCGCCTGAGTCACGTCGCTGATAAAAAGTAATCCGCCCCCCATGGCCAGCAAGGTGGTCAATACCACCTGAGCACTGCCGAGGCCAAATACAGTGCGGCGCATGGCCCAGAGCCTGGGTACGGAAAATTCCAGTCCCAGGGTAAACATCAGCAGTACCACTCCAAGTTCAGCTACCGACTGCATCTGGTGCTGCGAAAACCAATTGAATCCCGAGGGGCCGCTGATAACCCCGGTCAACAGATAAGCAAGAATAGCGGGCAAGCCTATGCGCCTGAGCAAGGCTATCGCTGTTATGGCGATAACCAGCATCAGAAGGATCTGGATAAAGAATCCATGTTCCATGCACACTCCCCCGCTATCAATGGTTCAGTTCATTATTCTGTCAGTGTCAAATACTTGTCACCGCAATATACTTAGCACTAAAAAGCTTAACTCAATGAGATCTCAATACAAATTAGCCCAAGGTCGACCAGGCACGAATCTTGCAGATTAACTATAGAAAAAGGTTCTGCCTTATTGGAGTATTTATGATGGACTTTGGTCTGGCAACAGAGTTTTACCCTGAAGACTATCAGTATCTGTCTGATCAACCTCAGGCTATCCACCCCAGAATGGATCTGCTGCAGGCGGTTCAACGGTTACACGCAAGTCTCGATCCGCGGACAGTATTTGCCTGCTATGGCAAGCTACTGCAACAATATTTGCCGGTACAGGGAGTGCAGTTACAAGTTCAAGGACATCAATTTCATTGGGGACGCACCTCTCAGAGCACAGTGAGCAGAGAACTGATCAGTAAACTGGGTACCGCCAAACTACTCTACCGGCTGCAAAGAGTATTGAGCCCGGTAGAGCAGGCAGAGCTTGAGCAGATAGAAGCCCTACTGTCACAACCGCTGTTCAACGCCATCGCCTATTCGCAGATGTCGGAGCAGGCGATGTTTGACTCCCTGACCGAGCTTGGCAACCGCCACTATTTCGGTCAGTGTATCCGCACCTCGCTCGCCAGAGCCGGACGGGCTCACAGCCCGATATCTCTGGTGGTGCTTGATCTGGATAATTTTAAGCAGCTCAACGACAGTCTCGGCCACAAGTTTGGTGACAGAGTGCTGACTCAGTTCGGCAAGCTGCTTAAGTGTGGCATCCGCAATGCCGACCAGGCTTTTCGCATAGGTGGCGACGAGTTTGTGGTATTGGTGGAAGGCAATCTGGAGTCGGCAGTGCGCATGAGCGAACGCTTGCTTGAAATGCTCACCAAGGAGCCCCTGTTTCAGCGCCACGGCATCGCCAGCAGTATAGGTATCGCCGTCTGGAGCGCCGGAATCAATCAGGATCAACTGTTTGAACAGGCTGACCGCGCGCTTTATCGCGCCAAGGCCACCGGCCGTAATAGATATTGTGTCGCGACCCGTGACTGAGACTAGCCGGCGATTGAGACTAGCCCGCGATCGAGACTATAAGTCGCGGTGCTGTGCCCCTCGATTTGCCCCTCGACCAAGAGGACTCTTTTGGTTTTCATATCAACCGCGCGGATTTGGTACTCAAGTCCATCTTCGCTAGTGATGAGTATTCGCCCTAAGCCACGTTATTTGCGCCAACGGCTGTCGGCGACATTGAGGGGGATTGGTGCAATTCTGTTAGCACTGAGTAGCTTGAAACATCTGAAGTGTCTTCAGACATACACCTAATTTCCAGGCACAGGCGGAACTGTGACCTTCCGAGCTAGGGATGGCGAGACAGAGCTTACAGGGACGTACTCGCAACAACTTCCCTGTTTAACGGCCAGCTCGTCATCCATGACTCGCGCTCGAAAGCATGTTGCTATGCAACTCTCGCCGAGTCACAGGATCGCCTGTGCGAGAGCGCACCGCAGGTGATTGGCTACAACTTAGCTAGCCGCTAGGATCAAGTTCATTGGTGAGTTTTGG
>NZ_JWGX01000072.1:0-14778 GCF_000813075.1 Shewanella sp. ECSMB14102 | reverse complement strand
ATTCAAAAGACATAGGGATGGTCAGATTGGCCGCAAATACCGAGGAAGTAAGGAACAACAAAGACACCCATTATTAGCTACAAAGACACCCATTATTAGCTGAGAGAACAACAAAGACACCCATTATTAGCTGAGTGAAGGCTCTAGTTGCCTGGATTACAGAAACACTGATGTTTTCACTGAGAGAAAATCATCTTTCAAACCTTTTGAGGGCCATTCAGTTATTGAAATGAGCGAAAAAGTCGAATTTCAGACACGATGGAGGTCGAATAAAGTTCGATTGGAGATAAATATCTTGGAGCCTCGGGGATTCAGCTAAACAACTTCTGACAATTAGCGGCTCCTTGTCTTCGTCGTCGTTGTAGGTGAATACAGTAGTCGGTAAGAGATTCCAGTGTACCCACTGGCCCTTTGAATAGACGGCTAAAATCAGTCGTTAACTTGAGCCAGTTGTCGATAGGGATGTTTAAACGATTCAAAATGGTTGTTGTGCCGGCAGTGATGTGACCGCGCTTGTCGTGGCGGATAATGCGCCCGGTATCATCGACCAGTTGTAGATAATCCTTGGCATCAAAGTGCAATCCTTGTGGCATGTTCAGCCGTTCATTGCCGACAAAGGGTAACAGCTCAGGTGTGTTTTTGCCTTGCATCGCGGCCCGTATCCGCCGTTGAATACTGGTATAGTCTGAGTCTTCCGGGATTTTGGCTATTCCCGCGCGGATAGGGTTCAGGTCAACATAAGCCATGCAGGCCAATACGGCTGCATCATCCAATAGCGCCTGGGATTTGAAGCGGCCTTCCCAGAAGCGACCACTGCACCCGTCTTCCCGATTGGCCTGTCTGGCAATAGGTTCATTGAGCGTCCGCATAAACCAACTGATATCCATCAAACGTTGGCGATAGACTTCAGCGGTTTGTTGCAGAGTGAGATATTCAATATCAGAAAGTGTTTCACCGCGCAGAAAACGCTGAGATAACAGAGTTCCACTGTAAAGCAGATGCCAACGCTGTAAAACCTGCTCCAATGTCCATTCAGTGGCGGTTTTCAAGTCAACTCTGAGCACCAAATGCAGATGATTGGACATGACTGCATAGGCACACAAGTCAATGGCGAACACTGCCGCCAGTTCCAATAGACGGGATTCAACCCAATCGCGGCGATGTTCATAGCTCTTGCCGGAATAATCATCAACACCACATAGAAAGGCGCGGCGTACACAGCGGGAGATGCAGTGATAGAAGGGAGTGTCCTCAAGACTGACTTGAGCATATCTTGGCCTCGGCATGGCATCCTTTCCTTTTCAAAGGCTCCATTCAAGCCTAGACAAGGTGAGAGAAACCTGCCAAGAATTATGGGTGTCTTCATTTTGATTAAGTTCAAGCCTAGACAAGGTGAGAGAAACCTACCAAGAATTATGGGTGTCTTCATTTTGTCTTTCAAAGGCTCCATTCAAGCCTAGACAAGGTGAGAGAAACCTGCCAAGAATTATGGGTGTCTTCATTTTGTCTTTTTGATTTTGTCAAGAATTATGGGTGTCTCCATTTTGCTACCTCCGGGTGCTCAAATCCACTACTGGTGCTTGAACGCAGACAGAAAGAAGATTAAGTTATTGTTTTACAGTGGGTGGCTTGATTTTTATATGTGGATTTGAATCTGCCAACAAGTTAAGGAGATGTAGTGTAAATGAGTGATGATTTATATGAGGTTATATATTTCGACCAACATTTGATTCTTAAAAAAAGCTTATATGAACAAGTGCCTCATAGTGGATTAAATGTGGCTTTTAGTTCTAATGAAGGTGTTATTCTTAGACCTCATATATATTTTCGCCCTATCAATATGACTGATACTTTTAATGAATATAAGTTCTCTGAATTAATATTTGAATGTTACGAAGGAATGGCCAATGTTGTTTCTCAATTAGTTGAAGAGAACGATGAGAAAGTCCACGTAATTACGCGTTATTTTATGAGGCACGACGATGAGAATGGTCGTTTATTGGGGGATAAATTCATATACAAAACGGAATATTACACTTTTGAATATCAAATTGAAAACTCTCTAGTACCTATCAAAAGTGCCTGTACTCCTTTGAATCCATTAGGTTTATCCTGTGAAGGTACGCTGGAGTGTTGGGTAGCAGAGATCACCTTGGATAAATATTTTTCTTTACTACGATAATCGTGGTTTTACACATAAAAAACTGCTAAAACGGACGCAGGAACATTCGGTGGTTTTGGTTCTGAGTGTGATTGGCTTGTAGTGGCCAATTAACTTGACCACTACACTGTCAGTACAAGTCTGAGCTAGTGCAGGTAATATTCGACATCGACAACGATTGGAGTGGGTCATTGTTTTTATTTGGCGACTAAACAATAACTCTCCAACCGTTTTCATTTGTAGTCCACGCTAATCTGCGATGAACCTAATTTTTACATTCGTTTTTATACCGCTTCTTCGTTTTCTTCACCGGTACGGATACGAATAATGCGTTCGATATCGGTCACAAAGATCTTACCGTCGCCGATTTTACCGGTACGGGCGGTTTCAACAATCACATCCAGTGCCTGTTCCAGCAGATCATCCTGAATCACCAGCTCTATCTTCACCTTGGGCAGAAAGTCGACCATATACTCGGCACCACGGTACAACTCTGTATGTCCCTTCTGGCGGCCAAAACCTTTGACTTCCAGAACCGTCATACCGGTTATTCCTATCTCAGCCAACGCCTCACGGACATCGTCCAGTTTAAACGGCTTGATTATGGCTTCCACTTTCTTCATCAGGCACTCCTTTAGGGCTTGGAATTCTTTTGCGACTCATGACTATTCCCACGGCAGTTTGACCGGAGAAATAGCTCGCGATTTTGCTTGTTCGGATACAATCGCAATAGCTTATCACGACATACTGCGGGCAAGAAGTGATTGTCCGCTCAGATGAAAAAACCAGGCATATTCTTTAGTAGTAGCCATGATCAACTCGGTGTACTTATTCATCCCTTAGGTAAGCAAGTGCAATATTTAGTGCAAACTCATCTAAAAGGACACCAGAGCCGAGCCTCTGCCTGGACTAAACTAACACTCAGGTTCGCCGGATGCGGACCGCCCAATGCTCAAGGATGAGATTATGCGTCATTTACCACTTGGTTTTTCGCTGCTGGAGGTCATGGTCGCCATGGTGCTGCTGGCAATACTGGCCTCAGTCGGGGCGCCATCACTCAAGTCGCTCTACGAAGGTTATCGCGCTCAAACCGGTATAAAACAAGTACAACAACTGCTGCAATTTGCCCGTAATCAGGCCATTAGTTATGGCGTCAGAGTCAGTGTCTGTGCGCTCAAGGATGGCCGCTGTGAAGCCGATGCCTGGCAGCAAGGGATAACGGTTTTCAGCGACCGCAACGGTAATCTGACCCTGGATGATGACGACAAGCTGCTGTTTCAAAGCGGCGCTTTTGATAGCCAAGACATACTCAAGTACAACCGGAAAGCGATACGCTTTCTGCCGGATGGACTGGCGTCAGGAACCAATGGCACCTTCAAGTATTGTCCTGGTAAGGCTAATAGTCCCCACTCAAAAGCCTTGATAATCAATCAAGCCGGACGAATTCGACGCTCTCAGGATAAAAACATCAGTTGTCAGGATGGTTGATGCTGGTGGAATTAACGACCACTGCACAGGGTTTGCAAAGACTACTGTAATTAACAACTCATTCACTTATACTTAAGCGTAATCTATTCGTGTGAAGAGTTGACTATGGCTGTTGCACATTTTTCCAGTTCCAGAATCCGTGGCTTTACGCTGGTCGAACTCATGGTCACCATTGCTGTTGCCGCCATACTGCTGTCTGTGGGAGTTCCCTCACTCACTTCTTTATATGAAAGCTATCGCAGTAAGTCGGAAATAAGCCGAATTGAACAAGCCCTGTCCTTCGCCCGCAACCAGGCCATCAGCTATGGTATGGAGGTGAAAGTTTGTGGCTATCAGAGTGATACAGGTTGTGCCGCCAATTTTAATGATGGCCTCAAGGTCTATACCGAGGCCGGAGGCAGCGAAAAAATATTGCGGGTAGTGGAAGGCATCGACAGCAAGGATGCCATCGTGGGCAGCAATGTTGGCTTTCGTGCCGATGGCCTAAGCAACACAGGCGAAGTGACCTTTATCTATTGCCCTTCCAAGCAAGCCAATGGCTCAAGAAGTGTGACGGTTTCCAGCTCAGGGATGATCAAATACGGCGCTGATGGCCTGGCCTGCCCAATTTAAATGACAGAGGTCATGCCGGTTTCAGTAGAGTGAATCTATGTCAGAGCCATGCTTACAAGTCACTTTAATCTGATGGTGAAGTCAACAGGAAACCCACCTCACCTTCTTCAGTCAGCCCCAGAGACTGCCAACCAAGATGGCGATAAAAGCCTTCGGCGCGGGTACCCGGCTCGGTACTGAGTTGCAGCTTGCTACAGCCTCCGGCATGGAGCCAGTCAACCGCTTGCTGTAACAAGGCCTTACCTATGCCCTTTCCTTCCGACTCCGGCGCGATAAAAAGCGCCCAAATTCTGGCATCATCACGATCGCTACAGACAAAACCCAATAGTTGTGTTTCATCCTCTGCAACCCAAGTGCGCCGCCGACCTGTCAAATAGCTGAGATAGCAAGCTTGAGTGATCCGCCCGGGATCCTGCAGGCGGTTTTCGCGCACATTCAATCTCAACGCCATTATGGCAGGAATATCGCTTAACCTGGCGGTGCGTATGCTTGGGTTCATACAATGATAGTAATAAAAACTGTTCACCATGCTCAAATTAACGCCAATCCGGCGGTTATGTCCAGTCATCAATATATTGTTATCCCAAGAGAAGTTTACTCCAGCCAAGCCATAGAAAGTGGAGAAGGTAACACTGCCAAGCAGCAACCTATTACACTTGCTTACACTAAGGAACACATATCCGGCAACGAACGTGTAATTGTAAGAAGCCTGAATATACGCTAGGTTTATTCAGCTAATTCAGTCAGATAAATCTGGCAAACGTCAGTACACAAGGATGGTCGCTATGAACGAACAACGCCCCGACTTTATCTACCCTCCCGGCTCAGTGCTTATGCACTCTCCTCTGGTGTTAACCCAGGCCGATATGTACGGCTTTTTCCTCAAGGGCAAGCTTGCCAATTTGCAACAGAGTGTCGACCAAACCCTGAACCAGGTCGCCAACAACAAGATGTATTTCAAGGTGTTGTCCCCTTATGTACTGACAACTTTCACTCAAATCGCCAAGGCTTATTCCAGTGTCGAGGTGGATCGCAACAAGGGTTGGATCCAGGAAACCGATATCATCACCTGGGTGATGGTGGGCAAACAGGCCAATCCAGATTCCGGCGAAATCAGCGAAATTCTGTTTCAGCCGCTGCATATCTGGGTCAATGATGCGATGGCATTGATCAATGGTCGCGAGCTGTTTGGTTATCCCAAATACGCCTGCGAATACCGGATGCCAGGCGTAGATGAGCCGCTGACAGAACTGTCGTTGGCGGCCAAGAGTTTTCAAAAATTCTCCCCGGATGCCGAGCTGGCAATGGCACCACTGCTCCAGATTAAGTGCAGGCCGCAGCAGGAGAATGCCCTCTCGCCACTGGAAGCCATAGGCCAAACCTGGGACTTTATTCAGGCCCAAACCGACTTTATTCCCGATCTGGATGCTCTTGGGGCCGAGCAGGTATTCGAACTGCTGTTCAAACCGGCGGTGGAGCAAGTTTTCCTGAAGCAGTTCCCCGACGCTTCCGGCACCAAGGCGGTATATCAGGCGCTGCTGCAGGCGCCCGCCAGAGTCACCAAGGTGCATCATCTGTCGCTGCTGGATAACTCCCTGGTGGCCACAGTCTTTGCCAACGACAGCTTCCCGCTGGCCGAAACCCTGGGGGTACAGCTCGGCGAGCAGCAGGTGTTGCTGCCCTACCATGTGAACTTTGACTTTGAGGTGCCGCCGGGCGAAGTGTTGGTGGACAACTCTATAGTCAAAAAAGAGAAAATTGCCATTCTCGGTGGAGGCGTTGCCGCCATTACCGCGGCCATGTGCCTTACAGAACAACCTGGCTGGCAAAACCGGTACCAGATAGATATCTATCAACAGGGCTGGCGCATTGGTGGCAAGGGAGCCTCCGGGCGCAATGCCGCCATGGGGGATCGTATCGAAGAGCATGGGCTGCATATTTGGTTTGGGTTCTACCAAAATGCCGCGGCCCTGATGCGCAAAGCCTATGAGGAACTGGGGCGAGCGGATGACGCGCCGCTGGCCAGCTTTGTCGAAGCCTTCAAGCCCCATAACTTTATTGTGCTGCAGGAACAGATAGAGGGGCGCAGCCTGAGCTGGCCCATAGAGTTCCCGCCCATGCCGGGTATCCCCGGCGACAGCACTGAAACCCTGACGCTGTGGAAATTGGTCAAGGCGGCCTTTTACTGGATCCGTCAATGGCTAAAACAGATGGATGAAGTCGATGAGGCCGTGGCCAAGGATAGCCCCAGAGACTGGTTCACCCGCGACTGGTTTGAACGCCTGAACGATCGCATCGAAGAGGCGCTGGATGACGCCAAAGATAGCCTGGAAACCCTGGGGGACAAGCTGGAGTGCCGCTTCAACCAGCTGATAGGCCAGGAGTGTGACGATCACCCCCACGACACTGTCGAGGACGATGGCCTAATCGAGAGTGCCGTCGATATACTGCATCGGCGTCTCAAGCGCCGCTTTGGCGATCACTTGAGTGGCAATGACGAGCTCAGGCGCCTCTACATAGGTGCCGACCTCGGTCTGACCATACTCAAGGGGATGTTTGTCGATGGGGTATTCAAGGGTGGATTCGATGTTATCAACGGCTATGACTACCGCGAATGGCTGCGTCGCCATGGCGCCAGCGAGCGTTACACTGTCGATTCGGCACCGGTAAGGGGCTTCTACGATTTGGTGTTCGCCTATGAACAGGGCGATTTCTCCCGCCCCAATGTGGAAGCCGGCACCATAATCCGCTCCATGCTGCGAATTGCCCTCTGCTACCAAGGGGGCGTGATGTGGAAAATGCAGGCCGGCATGGGCGACACAGTATTCACCCCCTACTATGAAGTGTTGAAACGCCGCGGAGTGAATTTTCACTTCTTCCACCAGGTACAACAGCTGCAATGTCAGGGACAATCCGTCAGCGGCATAGAGATAGTGGAGCAGGCCAGCCTCAAGCCTGGACTCAGCGAGTATCAGCCGTTGGTGGATGTCAAAGGACTCGGCTGCTGGCCAAGCGAGCCTCTGCTATCACAACTGGATGAAACTCAAGCCAGATTAATTGCAAAAAACCGGGTTAACCTGGAACACTTCTGGAGTGATTGGCCGCAGCTGTACCAGCAAGAAACCGGTCGCGCTCTGCCGGTGAAGCAGCTGCGTAAGGGGGTGGATTTTGACAAGGTGATCTTCGGTCTATCCATAGGCGCCGTTCCTCATGTGGCTAAAGAAGTGATGCCCCAAAGTCCGGCGCTATCAGAGGCTGTGGCCAAGGTGCAAACTGTGGCGACCCAGGCCTATCAGTTGTGGCTCAACACAGATCTCAACGGTCTTGGCTGGCAGCTTTTTCCGGCTTCCGGCGAAGAGCCTGTGCTGTCGGCCTTCAGCGAACCCTATGACACCTGGGCCAGTATGGATCAATTGATTGACAAAGAAAGCTGGCCGGTAGGCCGCGTCAAGAATGCCAGTTACTTCTGCTCGGCGCTGCCGGTTGCCGAATACCCCCCCAGAGAGCAGAGCGACTTTAACCAACAAATGAATGCCGTGGCCAAGTCCGGGGCTCTGGGGCAACTCGAGCATCAAATAGGCAATCTCTGGCCGGAAGCCCAAAATGGCTTTGTCTGGGATTGGCTGCACGACCCGGAGGAACGTCAAGGACAACAGCGCTTTGACAGCCAATACTGGCGTGCCAATGTCGACCCGTCCGAGCGGTATGTGTTGTCGGTGAAAGACAGCTCGCGTTTTCGCATCACCACAGACGGTACTGGGCTGGATAACCTCTATGTCACCGGTGATTGGATAAAAACAGGGCTGAATGTGGGCTGCGTCGAAGCCGCAACCATGGCGGGTATGCACACCTCCAAGGCTATCTGTGGCTATCCGCGCCATATCAAGGGTGAGGAAGACTTCTGATAGGCATCCAGGCGGGATTTAGCCGGTTCGACTCAGCTATGAGCTTGCTCCGGACTGAGCTGCTGACTTAGCGCCGGACTTAGCCCAGGAATTAGTCCCGAAATTAGCCCCGAGAGTTCAGCGGGGCAGGCCTTCGGCTGCGGCCAGTTGTCTGGCGTGCAGCTCACGACGACGCAGACTCTTGCACTGATACAAGTCTTTGTCAGCGGCGCGGACCCAATCCTGGACCGTTTCTTTGTCTGTACTGGCCGCAGAGCCATGATTGACACAGAGCTCGGCAAAACCTTCACTGGCAATACGCTGCTCCAGCCTCGGCAGCAAGTTCTGCAGTCGCTGCCCCTCGACTTCCGGCAGTAGCAAAGCAAAGTCATTGCCACTAATGCGAAAAGGCTTGAGCTTGGCTTCAGACCAGCTTTGTAGCTCTTCGGCTACCGCCAACAGCAATCTGTCCCCTTCCCCATGTCCCAGGGTGTCATTGACCCGTTTCAGCCCCTCAATATCCAACAATACCAACAGGTATCCCGGCTTGGGCATGCCACTACTCAGGCAGGAATCCGCCAGACTCTCATCATAGGCCAAGCGGTTGGCAAGACCTGTAAGGCTATCACTGCGAGCTCGTTCCCAAGCGATACCCAACTTGCGGATATACTCCTGGCGCTCCTCCGACAAGAGTTTGAGCTTACTTGCCAACGCCAAGGACAGCAACAGAGCATCGGCAGTGCCACCCAGCAAAGTTGCCAGCTCGGCATATTCAAAAAAGTCCGGGGTGATACCCATGTTACCAGGCAATATGATGATTGCCGGCAGCAGCAAACAGCTGAAGGCCATTATGAAATAACGCGCCGGCGAGAAGCCTTTCATCAGACAGACATTACCGCAAACTATCGCCAGTCCAATCCAGAGCATAATAAGCACTGAAGCAATAATCGCCGTATAGGACAAGAACCAAATACTGGTGGGCAGAGCCAACACACAGGCCCACAACAAGATGCGACTGAGGCGCCAAAGCTTGGGCGAATAGAGAGAAAGCTGCAGAAAATTATTATAGAACAAAATGTTCAATATGGGCAGGCTGATAAAGAATAGGTGATGCAACTCGAGTTGCCGGAACTGAAACAAGTGCGCGGGCAAGTGGAAGGTCAAGGCCCAGCCGCCGAAGTAAGCCAGCACATAAAGACCGTACCAAAAGAACGCCTTGTCACGGGTGGTAAAGAAGATGAACAGGTTATAGCAGGCGATAAAAATCAAGCCCCCGAGACATAGCACCACGGCTGTGGCATGTCTGTCGGCGCTGAGCCTGTGTTCTATTTCAGGAGCCAGGCGGATCTCGGGTGCCGATGAGTAGTAACGGCTCTCAACCTTGACCACCAGCCAATAATCTATCCCCGGCTTGATGGTGAACCGCCTGCCATAATCAAACAGATACTGATAGTCGGCATCATAGCCCGAGTGGGCTTGCTGTTTGCTACCATCTTGCCCCAGCAGCAAAAGATCTATGGATTCTATAATGGAGTTGCGTACGTCTATGACCCAAGTCTGTTCACGACTTGCCACTCGTAAGGGATGCACCATCCAGTAACTGCCGCCGGTCAAACTCAGGCTGGTTTCCTGTTGCGCCCGGATCCAGGCTGGTACCGCCTCGAACGAAGTCGGTGCCAACTGTTGTGGCTCAGCCTTGAGAATGTAGCTGTTGTCGAGCACCTGAGTGGCCCAGGCACTCACACTAAACTGGAGCAGAACAAACGCCAGCAATAGCCTGAGCAGGGAACCTGGGTGTTTATCCATATTGAAGGGCGAACGTTTGTCTGTCGGCAAATCGATTTCCGTCCAAGACCATGGCGCTATCCTTATCCTTGAGTACACAAACGCCCAAGGCACTGAATCTATTTTTTATTGTTAATGATTTAACTCTATTTCGGTGAACCACATTTTGCAATCCAGCTCACAGCATTCGTGATAAAATTCTGTCAGGAAATGCCAGTTTGCCACGCTCCGGTGACGAAAAAGTGTAATTTCAGTCGATTCTGACCCTATCCCCCACCAACTTGAGCATTTCTGTAGCGACATCCACTTGGTCATCCAATACTAAAAAGTACCATCCCACAGTATTGCCTGTGCCTCTGATACTCAGATAGTTCCCCCAAAACTGCATCCCCGACTTGAGCAAATTATCACGACTGGCACGATTCTCTTCTCTAACTGTAGCAAACAATAGCCGGATCCCCATTTCCCGGGCGATTTGGATCCGTTTTTGGGTCAGGGCCGCCGCAATCCCCCGCCGTCTATAGTCGGGGCGCACCATTAAATATCCGAGCTCGGCGATATCTCCGCAACCGGCCTTGATCACAGCGCAGCCCACCAGCTCCCCGACTCCGTTTTGCGCCACTATCACGGCACGGGAGGCCATGAAGGCCTGATGATCCAAGGGGTGAGCATTATCATCGCGGCTATCAACCAAAGCGCAAGCGGCAGCAATCAAGTCAGGACTTTGGGCCAGGGAAACCGTGATTTCCTGGGCAGGATTAGGCATAAATACTCCTTTGGTGACTATACTTGGCGGATATGTGAGCTATCGAAGGGGACATTCCCCATAAAACCTAACCTCGGCTTAACCAGATTAACGTATGGCTACAGGTAAAAGCCGCAATTAGTTCGGGAAGGTGCGAACAGGTCCCATGTGTGCTCTGCGTAGGCTTACAGGCCAGGATGCAAGGCGTGATTCGCTGCAAATGGCCTTAGTCCTTTGCAAGAAGCACAACACAGCAGACTGGCCTGTAAGCCACGCCCTTCGGGGCTTACACTGCAACCGGCTCTCTGCGTTATCCGACTTTGACAGGCCCCGGCATGCCTTCAGTCAGATGCCTTGAACGCCAATTGCTGTGTAAGCCAGAGTGCCACGAGGACCTGTTTGCACCTTCCTTATGTTAGCCCCATTGAGGGAGTTTGTGGCAGACAACAAACACAATTCTCTGAGTAACCCCGGGTAACCGGGCACTGTCACGCTCCGGGAACAACAAGAGGAACCAAGATGAAAAATCGTATTTCAAGTATCGCACTGCTTTGCGGCTCAGGCCTGTTGCTGACTGCCTGTGGTGGCAGCGACAATGATACCCCGCCGACACCAACACCCAATACCGCCAAAGTTAGCTTCGCCGTATCTGATGCCCCGGTCGACAGTGCCGAAAAAGTGGTCGTGGCGTTTGACAAAATTGAGCTGGTACGGGAAGGACAAGATAACATCTTCCTCGAGGTCTCCGGACCTAACGGCGAAGACTACCGCCAACTGGATCTGCTGGAGTATCAAGGCAGCGACAGCGCTCTCATCCTCAGCGATGCCGAGTTGGAAGTCGGCACTTATTCACAGTTGATATTGCATATACTGGATGAGTCCACCGGCTCAGATCTCAGCTATGTGATCGACGAAACCGGTCAAGTGCCACTCAAGCAGCCCAGTACCAGGCTGCGTTTAGGCAGCTTCGAAGTCGACAGCACCGGCGTCCAGCGCTTCACCATAGAATTTGACCTGCGCCGCAGCCTGGTGGAAAACAAAAATGGTCAGCGCTATAACCTCAAGCCCCACGGCGTATCCATAGTCAACAATGCGACTGTGGCTTCCTTGTCCGGTGAGGTAGATATCAACCTGTTCAACGCAGGTGAATGTGCTGCCGATAGCGGCAACTTTGTCTACCTCTATCCCGGCCACGATCTGGAACCAGCATTACTGACCGATAACCTGGATCCGGATGTCAACCAGAATGCGGTACCAGAAGGCGCCGTAGTGCCATATAACTCGGTCGAAGTGGAGTATGAAGCAGGTAACTTCGGCAAATACGCCTTTGGCTTTATTCCCGCCGGGGATTATACAGTGGCCTTCAGCTGCAGCGCGGAAAATGACGACCCAGAGCAATATGATGGTCTTATTATTCCCAACCCTGCCCCTCAGTTGCATCAGGTCACCCTGAGCAACCAAACCGATACAGTGCAAGACTTCAACGCCATTGTCGCCCAGTAGCTTTCAAAGCCTTTTGTGAAAGGGAGCCTGTGCTCCCTTTTCTTTTGACTGTCTTCTATTGAGCCCACTTTGCAGAAGTGGTCAATGCTGTCACATAAATAGCTAACGACTATAGATACAGCAAGGTTGCCAATCCAAGGAAAGTAAAGAAGCCAACAACATCCGTGACCGTAGTCAGGATCACCGAGCCGGAAAGCGCAGCATCCTGATTAAATTTCTGCAATATCATGGGTACTGCCACACCGGCCAATGCCGCAACCAGCATATTGACCAAAATAGCCACAGCAATCGTCATACCAATCAGGTTATCGTCAAACCAGAGCCCAGCCACCAAACCTATGAGTACGGCCCAGAGAATACCGTTGAGAGCCCCTATCCCAAGCTCGTTCTTCATCAAGGAAAACAGGTTTCCTATGGAAATCTGTCCCATCGCCATGCCGCGGATCATCAGGGTCAATGATTGCGAGCCGGCAATTCCGCCCATAGAGGCCACTATCGGCATCAATACCGCCAGCGCCACCACTTTTGCCAATACATCCTCGAACAAACCTATGGTGGCAGAGGCCAAAAATGCCGTCAGTAGATTGATCCCGAGCCAAATGGCGCGGCGACGAGCGCCCTTGACGATAGGCGCAAACAGGTCATCGGACTCATCCATACCGGCCGAGGCCATCAAACGCGCTTCATAGTGTTCTCGCACCAAGGCGGTTGCCGTTCGCAGCGTCAAGCGGCCGATTAAGGTGCCTTCTTCATCGACCACCGGCAGCTCAATGTCTGAGCTGTGCTCTATCGCTTCGGCGGCCTCTATCAAGGATGAATCGGCCGACAATACCCGGCTGTCCGGCTCGATAAGCGAAATAAGCGGGGTTTGCGGATCCTGACGAAAAATCTCATAGCGACTGACGGTTCCCTGGTAATGATTATCCTCATCCACCAGATAGAGGTTTTCGCAGCAATCCAAGTCAATACGGCGGAAAAAACGCTGCGCCTGTTCCACCCGGCTTTTGTTACTGAGCACCAAGGCCTGATGTTCTGTGTAACGACCTATTTCATTTTCCGAGTATTGATCATAAAGCTCATAGCGCTTGCGTTGCCGCTCCCCCATTTGTGCCAAAGCACGATCGATAAAGCTGTCGGGCAAATAATCGCTCCATTCGATCATCTCTTCAGCTGACAGTTGCGCCAGCAACAGATCCACCTCTTCCACCGACATCTGCCTAAGAAGGCTCATCCTGGGTTCGGCGCGCATCAAGCTGAGCACAGCTGACCGCTCAGCGAAGGCTATTTGATTCCAGCGATCATAGCGTTCATCCAGCGGCAAGGATTCCAGCAATAAGGCTATCGTGCCAGGATCGGCCTCTTCTAGGATCTCACCAAAGACCTCGGCCTGAGCTTCGCCCTCCAATAGCGTTAACTGCTGTACCACCTGCCCCACTTCTGCTTGAGGTTGAAGCTCCGGCTCGACTGCTGTTTGTGTCACTCAACTCTCCTCTCTCTTTCTTTTTAGTATGCGCTTGGGTCAAAATTTAAATTGCGCACAAATAAATTACTAACAATATAGTTTGTGTTATATAGTAAAGCTTCAACCAAGGAGCCACTATGTCTAACTCAATATACGCTATCCCACTTGAGAATATCCAAGGACAACAAACGGATCTCAGCGAATTTCAAGGACGGGTCATGTTGCTGGTCAATACCGCCAGTGCCTGTGGCTTTACTCCTCAGTATGCCGGATTGGAAAGCCTGTATCAGGAATTCAAAGACCAAGGCCTGGTGGTACTCGGCTTTCCCTGTAACCAGTTTGGTGCTCAGGAAAAGGGCAATGAGCAGGAGATCCAGTCCTTCTGCGAATTGAATTTTGGTGTTAGCTTCCCACTGTTTGCCAAGCTGGAAGTCAATGGCCCCCATGCTCATCCCTTGTTTAAACTGCTCAAGCAGCAGGCCCCTGGCGTGTTGGGCTCGGAAAGCATTAAATGGAATTTCACCAAGTTTCTGGTCGATCGCCATGGCAAAGTCAGCAAGCGCTATGCTCCCACAACCAAACCCGAGGCTCTGCGTAATCAGATTATCCAGCTATTACAGGATAAATAATCAATTGAAAAATAAACTAATTAAAAAAACATGATTATTTTTCGCCATTCAGGGGGAACCAAAACATCACTGCAGACTCCAACATAGTGAGCAGTGAATTTACTTTTTCATGTTCATCATTCTCCCTAAGGGGCTTCTAGCGCGGCCCCATTGATCTTCGATAGATCATAAGGCAGTCCTTAATGGCTGCCTTTTTTTATGCCTGCCGGCTCCACAAGAAAAATCTCTTTATGGCTGAACTTTTTCTCTCCGAATAACTCTGAATAAGTGAAGCGATTTTAACGGTTTCATCATCATCTCCCTTTGGACTGAGATACTGGAGCTAGCGCCCAAGATCTTTGTCCCCTGCATTTTTTAGGCAGTCCTTTGGACTGCCATTTTTATTCTCTATTTTCATGCTGTTTGGAGACTTGCCTTTAATCATGCTTGGCATGTCGCAGATAAAAAATTTATCCACCAGGGAAACTTTTTCGGCAAAGCCGACTCTGAATAGCTGAACCTTTTTCAAG
>NZ_JWGX01000071.1:0-15248 GCF_000813075.1 Shewanella sp. ECSMB14102 | reverse complement strand
TGTGCCGTATGATTGCGTCCTGCTTTGGATGACCGCTTGTCGGCTCGATGTTTCGGCGCAGCCTTGTACAGATGTAAATGACAGCACATAGGCAATTTTCGTCCCAGTTTTACGTAACCAATATGCCGGGCTTTCGCCGTGGCGGAGGGATAAAGCGACTTATTCGACTGCCATTGGGCATGATTGGCTTGGAGAAAGCCGACATCCCTACTGACACGGCCAAGCCAAAACCAACCATATCGTTCCACCTCCCGAAACCAGGTATTGCGATAACCCGTATCGGTGACAATCAGTGGACAAACGTGGGACGGCAGCACCTGTGCCAACTTCGCCAAGAAGATGTCATGGCTGCGGGGAGCATTGTAGTCGGCAAACTTGAAAGTACGCTCATACAGGGTAACCGCGCGCCCTTGCACACTGACAGAGGCTCGCAATGTCATCATCCGCAGTTGTTCACGGACATCAGACCAATCAATGAGGATTACCGGCATGGGATTAGCTGCACAGAGTAACTTGGCATGCCATTGATAAATAGCGAATTTATCAGAGTGTAGATGCGGGTTGCCGAGTAGCCTGTCCATCCGTTTGATGTTGTGCTTTGGCGCCACCGCACCAGAGATATTGCGACCAAGCTGAGTGAGTGACAACTGATTGCCATCAAGTAACGCTTCTGTAGCAACCATCAGAGAATTAAGCCGTTTTTGATGCATTTGCGGGCATTGCTTTTTGAGTAAATCGTGTAAGATGTGGACATCACGCATGGTGTTGGATCTGGTAGTTTTTTGGCGAAATCAATTAGATCAATCAACACCATGCGTGTCTACTGAATTGAATAAAAAGGGAATTATCTGGGAATTCCCTAGTCAACGAAATCATCCCTCTCGTTATTTAACATCTATTGTTTATATAATAGCTTGGACTTGGAAGGAATTATGGCAAGAACGTTAGAGCAGATTCTAGAACAGGAGAAACCAGAGGTGGTTTTGCAAGCCAATGAGAAGGCTGCGGAAATTCTAAAGGATATTGATGAAAAGGATGAGTCGTCAGTCTCTGAGGGGCAATCCAACGGCTGACGACGAAGTGGATATAAAAACTTTCACATGTGAAAGTTTTTTGCGAGATGGGCATCTGCCTGTTGAACAACCTTGACCTTTTTATGCGCCGGGGAATAGAACAAATACCAGCCACCAAATTCCGTGGTTTGTTCCGTCAGAACATCTCCTGTTTCTGTGTCAATGAGAGCGACTCTAATTCCGTCTCGATCAAGCTGGCCCTCAATTTCCCTAACTTCAGACAAAGGGAGGCGAAGATGGTTTATCCCTCCACGAACTAGCCGATCTGACTGAATGGAATCGTATCGAGGCGACAATCCAAAATCTCCAGATACTTCTATATCGTACCGTCGGTACGGAGTCAGAGAATCAATGACGGCCGGAGTTCTAACCTGACGACCATCAACACTGGCGGTAACACCTTTAATTTCTGGTTCAACTTCCTGGCAAATACCATCAGCATTAAGGTCCCGACAGGTGGACAACACAAGCGTGGCTTGACTTCTCTGGGGAGCTCGCTGGAATCCAGTTCGGCCAAAGCTACCACTAATTGATAAGGTAATGTTGTTACCCTCACTAGACGAATGATTGAACGAAGCTGACACAGTTGCAAATTTCCAGTTCCAAAGATCAGCACGCAAGCTTTGTTGCTGGCCTTCCCATCCATGACCAAAATTGCTCGCCGTGTAGCGGTAGGTGAGGCGCCCCAAGCTGAATCGTTTTGATATCTCTCCATTGAAACGTTCTATATCTCTAATACCATTAATATCTTTACTTTCGTGATCATAAGACGCCAAAACTTGCCAACCCGCCTCCATGCTAGCAAGCATCCGCCCTCCAAAGATGTTGGATCTGACACCATTGGCTAAACGACTCGAATAGTATGGAGATAAAGAAATTGATGTATTCAGTGTCTCAAGGCGCGTGCTGTGATACGTGCGTAGCGTCGTTTCCTGAGTTTCATAGCCGCCGTGCGTGCGGGAAGAATACTGAATAGTTGGTTGGAACAGAGAACGTGATGAAACACTAACAGAGCGTAATTGATAGTTGTCTAAATCACTTAATTTCCCAAAGATCGCAAGATTGTCATCCTGCCAAGAACCGCTCAGAGCGTATCCACTACTGCCATACCAAGCAGGCTCAAATGAAAAGTCATCTCTTGAATATAAAGCGGAAAAATACTGTCTTTCCTGCTCATCCTGACCAGCGAAAAGTGACAATTCATTGGTCATCCCGTAGCTCAAGCGTCCAATTAACTTGCTTTCATCAGTGGTTGGAGATTTGCCTACAGCTACTTGGTAGTTTAGGCCTCCTACTAGCGCAAGCCGTCCCGAAATGGCTCTCTCGATTGTTTTAGTGTCTGTTCTGCCGTCAGGTAAAACCGCATAAAATTTATATTGATTATTACTGTAATTCAGCTCGATTTTGTAAGAGAACGGCTCGCTATCCAGAACCAGAGATTGTAAATAGGTTCCGTCACGGTAAACATCTACCCGTGTTCCAACAGGCCAATAAAGCTCAATTTGGTCACTAGAAAATGAACCTGTAGCCAAATAGTTCTCGTTTGTTGCGGCAAAGCCATCCAATCCATATCGCTGCACTCGTCCCAGCTCAATGTCTTTTATATAGCGATTGTCTTCACTATGCCATTGTGATGAGAAATATGACTCTTGCCCTCCTAGTCCAGCTCTAATATCTACATCGAGGTCTCCGACGCGGCCTGTTCCCGTGATGTTACCCGAAATATCACCTTTGCTTTGATAGGTGAGAAAGTAGTCAAAGGATTTTACATCCAGATTGGATACATTTGGCTCAATTGTAACCTCTGGTTTGACCTTTCTGGCTTTGGTTACGTTGTTGGGTGGGTAAAAGTAGATGGTTTGTTCTGACCAAACAATTTTGGCATGACCAATGTTGTTTAGCCTTTCCAAGGGAAGTGATGCTGTTGTGTTTACACCAGCAGCTTGCCATAGCCCTGGCTCAGCCGTGGTGCTATCTACTTCACGAGAAACAAGGTATTCCCCCTTGTTTTGTCCGTTCACGACAAACTTCATCAGGTAGTCATCCGCACGAGTTGGTGAAGCTGTGAGTGTGAAAGCTGCGGCCAACAATACTGTGGGCACAAAAACTTTCACATGTGAAAGTTTTTTCTTCATCGAGAAACCTCCCTCACCGGGAGTCTCAGCGTGATTCTTGAGTGAACGCCTTTTTTTTCTTCGCTTTGTACGGCATATGAGAATGCCATCTTCGCGCCTGGTTTTAATACTTTCCCATTACTCTCACGTGCTTTTACTACTTGCCGCTCTCCTGGAAGAAGTTGGAAACGCCGGGGGAAGACTTGCACTCCATCCGGGGGAGTAATTCTCACGACTATTGGTGTATTTAAGGTATTTGCTACGGGGATTTCAGCAACCGCCTTGTGAGCGATGTCCACCTCGTGGATCTTGAGTTGAAATGCAGTCGCGGGTGAAGATAGGAGAGTTGCTATCGTCGCCATCATGATTGAACTAATAAGGGGCTTCATAGGACCTCCAAAGGACTAGGGACTGACTTGGCCAGTCCCTACACGAGTGATTACTGGGATTACTGGTAGTCGATTTGCAGATCGACCGTTCCAGAGAAGACCCCTTCCTCCCAAGCACTGAGCTGCATGAATCCGCTGCTTGCAGTTGCCGGCTGGCGGTATGACCAGGCGATATAGAGCTCACCGGTGGCAGAAGTAGTTGCTGTTAAAGGTGTTGCGTTTACACCGACTCCTGTTGATGTTTGCGCTATCGCATCCGTGCAATCCACATTTGAGGTACGCAGATCAATCTTGGGCGTTCCACTGAAACTTAAAGTTGCTCCACCCGGCGCTGTGGGATTTGACAGGTTAGTGATGGTAATCCCGACCGATTTATCCATATCTCCTGTCACTTTTAAGCAGCCGGGCTGTACTGTGTCCTCCGGGTTTTGCGCCAGGTAAGTCGCCCAACTTTTCAAAGAGAAACCGCCAGTTGGGGCGGCTCCTGGCAGGCGTTCCAATGTCATTGTGTACGGCTGAACTTCGACCACAGAAAGAGCTGGCGGGGTTGCTGAAATTTGAGAAGTTCCCGTCCCTGTACCTGCATAAGCGGCAGCGGACGACAAGAAAATAATGGCAGTGAGGGTGGCGCATTTAAATGTTTGCATTGCTTGTATCTCCATGTGAATGAAATATTCGAGCGTTATTCGCATGGAGAATTTTGCGGGTGGGCGGCAGATATTTAGGCATTCCAAACTGCCCAATTTGGACAAAATGGAAAAAAGATTAAGGTTAAGACAATTACGGTATTATCGTAATTATCGTAATTATGATAATTACAGTAATTGAAATTTGTTCTGACATAACTAACTTAACTCAATGAAATAATTGACTAATTTTTTAGGGTTGTTGACAACTCCCCCCGTCTTGATATTATTTAAATAACGGTAGCTGGCCTTCAAACAGTATATTCTTTTAACCGGGTGGCAACATTTCGGTCTATTCAATTAGCCCTTTCATGTTCTAATGATTGGGACATCGGGCAAGGCATGGGGTCTCCGCCTGTTCATCGTTTTCAACTTTGAACAAGGGGGATTTATGCGCTCCAATATATTCAAGCCGTTGCCATTCCTTCCAGTGAACCATCACTTGAACCGATGGGCGTTTGGCTATTACCTTGTAAAACGAGGCTTTTCTAACGCGATCGTTCAGGAAGAAACTTCATTTAGCTACAAGCAAGTCCGTAAAGTTCGATCTGATTTAGGTGTAAATGAACGACGAGGAAATTGTTATGGTCAGGACATTATGTCTAGTTCTGATTGGATCATGTACTCAATGGGTGTACATGTTTACTGTGAGTTGTGTGAGAAAATGACGCACATAGAGGCAGTCGTTGAGGCATACGACTGGCTCACGCGGAAAACCATAGCGAAAAGTTATGATATTTCAGGTTTTTACGCTGCGTGCCGCGAGATCTCCTCCGGCGAAGCAATATTTATAGAATGCCGACATTGTTATGTTGAAGTGTTTTTAGGGACAGGGCTTCGCGACAAGCTGGTAAGCCGCCGATGCCCGGCCTGTGGGCATGGCGATTGGGAACATCCTGTTTCTTCTCGCAGAATCGGACATCTTGCGTCAGCAAAACAGGTGCAGCAGGCATTATTCTAAATGGAGATTTGTCATGTACGAACAAATTACAAAGTTTGAAATGATCATTACTGGCTTGTTGATCGGGAGTTTTTTTGGAGTGGACATTATTCAAATTGTTGGCAAGATTGTGTCAGCGATCCTTGTATCCAGCTTTTAATCGCTTGAGGTAGCTGGCCTCTATAAAAAAACAGCATATTAATTGATTTGGTAAGCGGAAAACTTCATTTCACACGTGAAAGTTCCACCGCGAGTTCATGCTTGGCATGAGCGACCTTGTAGGTTCAAGTCTACTTGGTTAAAGCGTCTCGCCATCAACCTCCATCAAACTGGCACGGGTGGAGCTAAGTGCTGAAATTTAAGCCGCGAGCGCAGTGCCTCAACTTTAATCGTTGAGGTTTGTTATGAACGTACAAATTCACCCATCTTATTTCCACAAGATTGTTTCGTCGGAACCATTTTCATTGATGCTCGATGTCGCCGCAGCGAGTGGATCAAGAGCTCATATGATTTATGTATCGTTGGCTCTGACTCACAAAACAAAACTACCTAAAACGGCTGTGATTCCTGCCCTAGAATCGGAAATTAAACGCCGTTTGGTTATGAGTCCCGTCTGCGTCGCTGGAGGGGATAAATGAACAGTTCTTTAAACTCAGCGGATCTCGCCAGAGCGATCGATGGTCCACGGATCGCAATACCCCGTGCATCAATTCAAGCTCTTGGACTGGAAGCCGCTGCATTTTTACAACAAGCGTCGTTTCTAAGCAGCCTAAAGGCAGAAGCAGGCGGGTGGTTTGACCTACCTGCCGAGGGAGAGCCAGATCCTGAGGCTACCAACATTTTCTCAGAGCTCGGGAGCTGGCAAGCATGCCTCGGAATTCAGAGAGATGCCCTCCGAAAAATCCGGCGCAAGCTTTGCGAAATGAGTTTGCTGGAGGAAAAACGAGCGGGGGTTCCCGCACGCTTGCACTACCGCGTAAACCACGACGCTTACCTGCGTTTTCTCGCTGATTGCGGCCAGAAAATCCAGAATGCGGAAAACCGCAAACTGGACGGCGAATATCCGCAAACTAGTTTGCAAGGATCACGCATACAAGAATGCGGAGTTCCGGCAGACTATTCCAGAAAGATCCCAGAGAGCTTCAAAGATATTAATAACACCCGCTCTAAAGCGCGTTTTGATTTTGTTGAGGCTCTTGTATCTCGGGGTGTAGACCCTATCCACGCTAGAGAATGGCAAGCAATCCGTAAAAAGAAGCGAATTACACTTACAGAGGAGGCGGTACTACTCACAGAACGGGAGGCAGAGAAAGCTGGAATCAACCTGGGAGATGCGATCGAAACTTGCGCATTGAGAGGGTGGGCCGGATTTAAGGCGGATTGGCTGATACCCAACAACGAGCGAAGCTCACAAACTCGCTCGCTTGTTGAAGATCTAACGGACTCAAGCTGGGCACAGGGGGAATGGTAATGGCACTAAAATCCATTGCAGAAGTTATCTCGCTTGATCAACAGAAGCGTGTCGTTTGCTCGGCAAAAAATGCAGGGCCCACACAGTCTTTTTTCCGTGAAGTGAAAAGCAAACCAGATTCTGATCAACTTCAAGTTGCGGCAAGGATCATCAATATCTTATTTGCCCAGCTCCAGTCATGCTTCCCCGCTTGGAAGGCGACATTCCCTAGCAAATCTGACGTTGACGCGGCTAAGAGGACATGGACCAAGGGCTTGCTGGAAGCAGGTATCATAACTGATCAACAACTCCAATGTGGGCTCCGGAAGGCTCGGCAAGCAGAATCACCATTCTGGCCGTCGCTTGGACAATTCGTTAAATGGTGTCAGCCAGATCCTGCGGATCACGGCCTACCAAGTGTCAGGCAAGCATATATTGAAGCCTGCCGGAACGCGCACCGCCTCTCAGAAATGACGAATGAGGAGTGGAGTCACGCTGCTGTGTATGTTGCTTTAAAAAATACCGGGACGTTTGACATCCGAAACCGCAAAGAAGCAGAAACCTGGCCTATTTTTGAGCGGAACTATGAAATTGCTGTCCGGCGCACCCTTGCTGGTGAAGATCTTAATGCAGAGATCCCCAAGGCACTGCCGCCACGGCCTACACAACGGCCAGTAGACCCTGAAGTAGCCAAACAGCATTTAGAACGACTGAAAAAGATGTTTAAGGGCGGTAAGTAGCAGCCCTTAAATGCCAATTGGACAATTCCAAGTTACGTTGATTGGGACGCAGCCAAAATTTCGGATAACTTAAGATATACCAAATACGACAATTAACTACAAAGTAGTGGCTCTTTTTGCTAAACCACTACAATGCAATGTCATCATTGGTTGATTCGTTCTAATGTAATAGTTATTTTATCCACATTACTAAAGAATCGAGCAGGATATGCCGTTGGGTATTCAGACTCAATAAGTGCTTCTGTAGCTGATAAGATACGGTTCAACTCTTCAGCAATACGTGTTTCATCGACTTGAAGAATATTTGTGGCACGTTGTAAATTTGGTGTAGATTTTAATATGTGTCCAGCAAATACACGATTAGCATGAGTGAGAATTCCGTACTTTTTCTTATCTGACTGTCGATTAATTTGACCTAGCAGTTCTTTAATTTGACGTTCAATAACTCTATGATGTATAACTGCATTTATTAATTTAATCCCACTAACAGATGAGTTAAATATTGCTTTGTACGCTGAACCTTCTAGGTTTTCAAAGAACTTACCACGTTGGCTCTTTAATAACGCTAAAGTTGATGGCCTACAACTTAAGCAAGCTAATGCATCCAATGCTTCATCAATATCGATGCTCTTATCACCCAATAAATCACTAGATATATCGCTTCTAAGCAGTTGATATGTGTAATCTTCAATTATTAGTTCATCGCGCAAGCGTACTTGTTGAGGATGTTGAGAGGCAAAGTCTCTACCAAGAACTCGGTTTTGATGGTTATTAGCTCTAGTGATGGCGTTAATAATGTCATCAGATGCTCCGTCTGGTATTTGTATGAATCGAGCTTGAATTTTTATATTCGCTAAAGTTTCTTCATCGATACCATCTAAAGATCCAATGCTACTGACTGTCTGAGCACCATTTATCACACTTACATCTCGAAAGTTAAATCGCCCCATGTCCCGTTGGTTAATTTTATTACGTCGATGAGGTTCAACTGAACGGGCAAGGACAGTAATACCATTGTTATAGAACCAAAAATGTTCTGGGTCGCTTAATGCCGTTTGCTTTATGGATTCATTAACTTCTGTATTACCTAGTAAATTACGAATATTTTTAGTAAACAATTTCGATGAGTGTTGTTGCCACCATTCAGCGATTTGATCCCCACTAACTACACCGAAAAATGCGGTGTATGGATTGTCAATTTTACCATATTGCTCTAGCTCGATATCTTCTAGATCTACGGTTGCTGATGTCTGCGCATGTCGCCATTGAGTAATATCTTCGGAAGAAACTAAGTGAACCTGAAATGGTAGTTCATGATTGGGTGGTATAGATTCTAAAGATGCTGCTTCGTTTAGTTCATGCTGCCACTGCTGCATATCAGATAGAATCGTACTTGCGGCTCCACGCTTCCCCGTATGAGCCATAACAAAGAGAAACTTATAGTCAATAGAATTAAGAGCTTGACCTATGTCTTCACGTTTGTTTCTCAGAATAGGATCGAAGCGATCATATTCTTCTTCTATTAAATGATCACATGCCTGTTTAAAAACTAGAAAATCTGCATTTGTCCAAGTTGAGCTACCTGATTGAGAAAATTTTGCTTGTACAACAACAACCGTCTTTTCCGTATGGTTTACATGTATAGCATCAATCCCACCATCCTGTGAACTATCGCATACAGAAGATCCAGCAACATTATCATCTACTTGTCCTAAGTGATGAACAACAAATGCCGCTATAGCTCGACTCGCCATTTTTATGTTGTAGTCGGATTGATCTATAGAACATTCACGTTTATGAATAAAGGATTCAAAGCGTTCTCGCAATGTTGTACCTAATCTGGTTGCCATCAAGTTAGCTGTTGCTGCGGCAGAGGTTGCATTATCCTCTGGTGTTAAATCAGTAACGAAAGCCATAAACTGCCCTGAGTGTCAAGTGATGTATGTAGAATTGTTCATATTAACTACATACCATCGCTGAACTAAAAAAGTATTGGTCAATTAAACATATAGTGCGACATTAGTATAACTTGGTCAATATTAGGAAATACAATGCTTGTAGTGGCATAGTGAATTTGGCCATCTAAATAGTAACCGAACACTACCAATAGGTGGCTTTTCGATGACTCTGAGGGACTGAGACGGCCTAAACCCTACTGAATACCACCAAAACACCACCAATAGGTTGCTTTTCGATGACGACCAAGGAAGGTTGTGGCTGCGCTACATCAGAAAGCGATCAACAGGTGGTTTTTGGATGATACCGGCCTATTTTTACCTAGCTTCTTATTTGTCCAAATTGGGCAGTTTGGCGTGCCAACAATGACTCCCCTCTAAGTAAAAATAATCCTGATTTTAATCAATCAGGAGATAAACCAATGAAATTGATCACTTTAACTACTGCGCTCGTCGCTGTCGGTATGCTGGCTGGTTGTACAACCAAAAGCATTGATTCAATCACGATGCACCACTACTTCCTTAATGCCCGCGACCTGTTCGTTATTGACGAAAAAAACGGAAATGTGTCATGCATCGTGTCTCACGATACTGGCAACTCGGATCAATTTAAGAAAGATCTTGGTGAGATTCGGGAGACCATTTACAAGTATCAGTGTGACTCCATAGTGATTCATGGCCGGTATCTTAATCCTGAAGTTAAATTTCAATGGGATAATCGAGGTAAGAGACCTGTTTGCTCAGTAACATTAAAAGCTAAAAATGAAGGTAAACATGGTTTATGGCCAGATGAACCAGCAGCCATCAGTCGGTCTTATGAATCAATGGCGGAGCTCAATTTACCAAACTGTGATTCCATTGATATCCGATGGCAGGAGGCTAAGTGATGCGTAATCAATTTAGTCTTAGCAACCCTTATACCTGCCTGCATTGCTGCGGTAGCAGCTATCTAAAAATATTAGAGATCGCTGCTGAATCTAGTACCGCCGTTGATGCAATCAATACCATAGCTTCTCAGTTGGCACTTTTGGCAGCAGAGCAACGCGAATATTCTACCAGAAAACTAGCGGAACTATTTTCTTCAATCACCCCGAGCTTAGCGCTCGGGGACCCCATCTCACAGCAAGAAAAAGCCGTGCTTCACCCGGATTTTTCTCCACACCCCACTCACCGCGAGTGGTCTGTCTCATCCGGCGCAGTAGCGCCTTCTGAGGGGACTCCCGGCGCCTCTGCACATGCAGAGTTGCATAGGAGTCACACGCAAGAGAATCAGGGATAAGGGGGACTACAATGGGAGTTTCTAAGGCGTACCGCGTACAAATATATCCACCTAGACAAGTACATATTTTGTTGAAGGAACTAGCTAAAGAATCAGGGCAAACGGTTAGTAAAACGGCGGTGTCTTTGATTGAGCAGGCATTAAATAATGACTCAACACTGCACGAAATCAGAAATGTACAAGTGGATCAGAAGGAGATTTATCAGCAGCTAATTAACCTGCTGTCGATCAACGTAGCAACCACCGATTTTCTGCTCAAAAAGACCTGCTCTGAGGATGAAATGGCTGAGGCTAAACAGGTCATTTCAGCCCGCACAAATGCTTTGCGAGAGTATTTCATTGGAGGTGCTGAAAATGGCAACGATTAGAAAAGGTCGAGTCGGTGACTTTGTTCGTGGTGCGGATACATGGCTTCATAGCCAGCAGATGTTGTTATTCAGCGGAATTTGGATCTTTCTGCCTGGTGTTTTGTTGGCGATTGTCGGTGGCCTGTTATACATCGGAATAGACGCCGATGAATGTGTCTTGCAAAACGCCAGTACATATCTTTGGGCACAATTGAAGGCACTAGTACAACCATTTTCAAGCGTGACTATAGGAACCTGTGTTGCCCTAGATGGACGCGACTCTCTGCCATCCTCTGTGGTGATAAATGAACCACTATTCCAGGAAGCTGCTGTTAAGCTTCTCAAATCCTTTGGATTGGCTTTCATTTCGCTCTTTGTATTGTACTTGCCTATTGGTGTTTATCTTGTTGTTAGGGCCGTTAAAAGAGGTAAGGAAATCAAAGAAGACAAATATATTCGAGGTGCGAAACTTGTTTCAGCCGAAAAATTGAAAGGAGAAATCGTAGAAAAGCATGGTGTTTCTGATTTAACCCTCGGCGATTTCCCTTTACCCACAGGATTTTCAAAAAAGCATACCTTGATTAGTGGCACCACCGGGGCCGGTAAATCTACTGCACTAACTCATTTGCTTAAAGCTATTCGTGCTCGTGGAGACCGAGCCGTGGTATATGACAAGAAAGGCGAGTTCGTAGAGATGTTCTACCGGGACAGAGTTGATCACATACTCAATCCGGCAGATAGCCGCTCACACCAATGGACTCCATGGGAAGAAATGGCCTCACCATTCGATGCAGACTGGATAGCTGAGACACTTTTACCTAGTTCTAATAGTAATAGCGGTTCTGAGAAATTCTTTACATCCGCTGCCAGAGCCGTTGTTTCAGCCGCACTTCAGAATTTATATCTAGATGGACCGAAGTCATTGCTTTCACTTCTTCGGGCGACAGCGTGGAATGACCTTGAGTTACTCAAAGAACTGGTTGCAGGCACTCCTGCAGCGACATATTTCAATGAAGATAACGAGCGAACTCTCGAAAGTATCCGTTCAACCATCGTAGATGGTGTTCGTCCACTTCGCCTGTTGAAAGAAGAGAATAAAAAAGGATTCTTCTCAATAAGAGATTGGATAGCAGAAGGCGATGAACCTAATGCCGATGATAGTTGGTTGTTCTTACCAGTACGAGAATCTGAAATAGAAATACAGAAACCTCTCATCTCGACCTGGATACAAGCTGCGGCCAAAGGGTTGATGGCGCGTGGGGTTAATAACGAACGGACTCTTTGGATTGTTGTCGATGAGCTACCAAGCCTCAAAAAAATTCCTGCTCTTTCAATGTTGATGGCCGAAGGGCGGGGCTTCGGTGCGGCTGTTGTTTTGGGTATTCAGGAAATAAACCAGCTAGAGGAAGAGTTCGGGAAAAACACCTCTAAAACCATACTTGGCTTATGCTCCACGCAGCTTCATTTCCGTTTGAATAATGCCGACACTGCGGAATGGGTCTCCAAGGTACTTGGTGAAGCTGAGCGTGAGGAAGTTGATGAAGACTTAAACTACTCCGCCGATGACATTCGAGACGGCGTTCGGGTCAGTTCTAAACGTCAAAACCGAAAAATTGTTCTTCCCAGTGAAATCATGGATCTGCCTGATTTGTCTTGTTTTGTCAAAATTTGGGGTGTGGAGAGTAAAGCCCGTATTGATATTCCTTTCTTGAGGCTTCCGAAGATCGCTGACGGTTTTATTCAAGGTGATGAGAATGAGACGGTTGGTATGCGCCTGCTCAATGCCGCACGAGCCTTAAAAATGGAAGCTGATGTTGGCTATGTTCCGAAAGAGATTTCCGATGAGCGGGACGTTGATGAGTTTAAAAGGCCAATACCAAGCCCAAGTGACTTAGAGCAGGAACTAAATTCAGTATTGGGAACGGTTGGAATGGATGATGATTTGGTATTTGGCCTGCTTGGGAAAGGAGGCAAAAAATCATGATGTCTGCGTCTTCTATTAAAAGTGCCGGAGCTGCCGGTCATTACTTTGAGCATGATGACTACTATGTAGACGGGCTATCTCCTTCCGCATGGGTAGGCTCTGGAGCTGAGGCTCTCAGTCTTGTTGGTGAGGTGGAGCGGGAAACTTTTAAATCACTTCTGGATGGGCGGCTCCCAGACGGTCAACAGGTTGGCACTTTCCGTGACGGCGAATGGAAACATCAACTAGGGACCGACCTCACTTTTTCAGCACCTAAGAGTGTTTCTATTCTGGCAGAGGTAGCAGGCGACAAACGGCTTCTCGAAGCCCATGACCGGGCTGTCCAAGCGGTACTTCAATATATAGAGAGCGAATATATTGTCACAAGGAATCGCAACCGTACTAAGGATACCGTTGAATACGAGAAAACAGGTTCGCTGGTCGCAGCCACTTTCAAACACACAACCAGTCGTGCCCTTGATCCTCAGCTTCACACACACTGCGTGGTAATGAACTTAACACAGCGAAATGACGGCCAGTGGCGCTCAACGGAGAATAAACCAATCTTCATTGACCAAAAGCACCTTGGTCTGGTCTACCGTCAATTTCTCGCTCAAGAGGTTGGTTCACTGGGCTTTCGACTAGAGCACCAGGGTAAAGATGGGACCTGGGAGATTGCTGGGGTAAGTAAAGATACTGTACGTGAACTGTCGAAACGATCAGAGGCAATCGGAGATGCGCTGGAGGCTAGGGGAAAGACTCGTGAAACGGCCACGGCTGGGGAAAAGGAGACCGCCACGCTCGACACGCGGGATCGAAAAGTCGCTGCTGAGCGTGGTGAACTTCTGAATCGCTGGCATGCAGAATTGGGTGAAGAGAAGCTGACAGAATTGGAAGGGGTCATAGCTCTGTCTCGGGAGAATACCCCATCCCTGGAGCGGCAATCCGAGGCGATTTTGGCGCGGGTTCAATTAGCCAACGAAGCCGTCATGTGGGCGACTGAGCACCTTGGAGAACGTGATACGTCTTGGGCACACCACGATCTAGTCAAAGTGGCTAGCCGTTATGCCGGATCGCGAGTACTACTTTCTGATGTAACGAATGCAATTGATGCTGCAATTCGCAGTGGTCAGCTCATAGAGAAGTCGGTTAGAACCTTTGATAAGGTCAGCAAGCAAGAGATTGATGTTCGGGGATATACGTCGAAAGCGGCCATCGCCATCGAGGATGAGGTGATCAAGGAGGAATACCTTGGCCGCGACCGAGTTCAGGCATTGTGCAGCCGGGAACAGGCGGCTGCGGCCATTTCTAATGCCGAGGAGAAAGCCAACGAATTGGGGTACGAGTGGAACGCTGACCAACGGAGAGCTACCGAGGGCATTCTGCTCACAGAGAATCGGATCGTTGGAGTGCAAGGGTTCGCAGGTACGGCTAAAACTACCTCCGTCCTACGAACTGTAGCTGAGACCGCGAGGGATATGGGGTATGAGGTTAGGGGGCTTACCCCTACGAATTCTGCTGGTCAGAGTTTGATTGATGGTGCTGAAATTCAGTCTGGAACAATTCAGTCTTTTCTGGCACAAAACCGCAACGAGTGGGTTCAAGAACGGAAAACTCATACCCAGATCGATAAAATTGATAAGCGGTTAGAGCAAATCGAAAAAGCCCTCTCCAATCCATATGTTGATGAAAAGACTGGGGTTCGGATTCCCGAGAATTCGCCGCTCTATCAGAAACGACTCGACGAACTCCAATATGAAAGATCAGAGTTACAGGGAGAACGTGACGGTCTTGGAAAAATGTTGGAAAAAACTCCTCAACTTTGGATTGTGGATGAGTCCAGCATGGTAGGAACCAAGCTAATGCGAGACCTCTTGCAACGTGCGGGGCAATCGGGGGCTCGTGTCGTATTGACCGGTGATGTTCGTCAGCTAGCCTCAGTCGAAGCTGGTGCTGCTTTCAGGCAGCTTCAAAATCACGGAATGGAAACCTACCATCTGGAAGAAATCGTTCGGCAGACGAACCGAGGAACAAGGGATGCGGTATACCTCTCCCTAATGAAAAGGGCCTCTAATGCTCTAAGTCGGTTACAGGAGAGTGGCAGCACGATAAAAGAATTGGTCGCGCATAAGAAAAGTGGAAAAATTGACCATGAGAAAAGCGGTGAAGCCCGCAGACAAGAGCTTGTGACGGACTACATGGCTCTTGCGCCGCAGGAACGAGCCAAAAGTATCATCCTCGAACCAAGCCGAGAGGGCCGTCGTCGAGGGTGTTCAAAATTCTGTGTCACGTTAAAAATCACAGATCGATGT